>JBDSVV010000198.1:0-2710 GCA_039927035.1 Ornithinibacter sp.
GTGATCCTCATGCGGGGTAGGCCGCGGTCGGCGGCATCGCAGACGACGACTACGACGTGGCAAGGCGCGGATGGCCGCTGGTACGCCAAGATGACCGTCGGGCGTCGGCTCGACGGCGAGCGAGATCGCCGACGGATCAGTCGTCGGACCAAGCGGGAGCTGGACGTCGCGATTCGCCTGATGGAGAACGCCCGAGATGAAGGTCAGCAGCCGTGGCTCCTGGAGAACATCACGGTCGAACAGTGGTTGACCCTCTGGTTGGAGTCGATCCTACCGATGTCGGTGCGCTGGAAGACGCTGTCGGGTTACGCGAGCCTCATGCGCGTCCACGTGATCCCACACATCGGTCGGCTGCCACTCAGCGAGGTTCGACCCGAAACCCTCGAGACTCTCTACCGAGCGCTGCTTGACGAAGGACGATCCGCGCATGTCGTCCACGGTGTCCACCGCACACTTCGGTCCAGTCTCAACGAAGCCGTCCGGCGCCAGCGCCTCGTGACCAACCCGGCGGCGCTTGCCCGCCCGCCACGCGTGGAGGTGGTGGAGGTTGAGCCGTTGACCGCCACCGAGTGCCGCGCCATCCTGCAGGCGGCGCGCGGGGCCGATCACTCGGCCAGGTGGTCAGTCGCCCCTTGCGCTCGGGCTCCGGCAAGGAGAGGCTCTTGGGCTGTCCTGGTCTGACATCGACCTCGATGGAGGAGTGCTGCGCGTCCGCCGAGCAGTCCAGCGCCGGACGTGGAGCCATGGGTGTGTGCGGCAGCGAGACGGGTTGCCGGATTGCGGAGCAAAGCGCGGCACCGACTGCCCGCGCCGCCGCGACGGTGGGCTGCTCCTTGTCGAGCCCAAGACCCGGTCTTCCCGACGATCGCTCGGCCTCCCGCCGCCACTGGTCACGGAGCTCAGGGCCCATCGTGCGGCGCAGCGCCGCCTGAAGATGGAGCGTGCGAACGTATGGGACGACACCCTCGACCTCGTTTTCGCGACAGACACCGGGTCGCTCATCGACCCTGCGCAGGACTACCGCGAGTGGAAGCGGCTCATTCGTGCCGCCGGGGTGCGCGATGTCCGCCTGCACGACGCCCGCCACACGGCGGCGACCCTGCTGCTCCTGCAAGGCGTTGACATCAGGACTGTCATGGCCATCATGGGATGGACGGAGATGGCCACGGCCCAGCGGTACGTCCACGCCGTGGACGAACTCCGGCACGAGGCTGCGCGACGAATGGGAGCGATGCTCTGGTCCGAACCGCTGGCCGACGCGCACGGCGCATAGCGGCTACATCTCGCAGTGACCAGTAGGCCCAGGATCGTAGGCGGGTGCCCGGCGTACGTGATTGGGCCGGGTGGTTGCGCAGGACTGCTCAGAGTCGCCCGACTTGCCGAGAAGCGGAAGTTGCCTGACGTGCTTGTTCCGGATGGTCGTTGAGCTGCCGACGGGGTGCGTCTCTCCGCCCACTATGACGCGCCGCGGCTGCGCTTTAGTAGCCGCTGTTTTGCGCGAAGAGAAGGTCGAAGCAAGCCAGTTGTCGCACGTCGTGGCCAGAAACCGATGCTGTTGGCAATCGTCTAGCAGCCACCTGTGCCGTGGCCCTCAAGTGCGGATGGCGGCCAGGACAGCGCGGATTCCGCGCTCGGTTTGGTCGGCGAACAGGCGGCCCTGTGGGTCGTTGGCTATTTGCTCGGCCGCCAAGCCGCTCATGACGCTGCGGACCAGGGCGACGTCGGATGGCCGGGTGACGCGGGCCGCTGCCAGTCGTTCAAGCAGTTCTCCGACGACGGTTAGGGCGATGGAGTGGCTCTCCTCGCTCGGATGGAATCCGGGGACCGTGCCCTGGAACATGAGGTGGTAGGCCGCCGGGAGGGCGACGAGGTGGTCGACGAACGCGATCGCGAGGTCGACCACACCCTGGACGGGTTCCTCAGCTTGCGGCACCCGCGCGAAGCGTCGCCGAAGACCGGCGAAGCCGTCAGCGAACAGCGCGTCGAGGAGTTCTCGCTTGGTGGGGTAGTAGTACGTGAGCGACTGCTGACGGATGCCGACGGACCGGGCCACCTCTCGCACGCTGAGGGCCGCGACTCCATCTCGCGCCATCACGGCCCACGCGGCGTCGAGGATCTCCCGCTCGGCGCGACTGCGGCGAGCGGCTGCCTTGCTTTCGACGTCTGTCATTGACAGACAAGTGTGTCCGTGCCACGGTGGTCTTGTCAATTCTGTCAGTGACAGAGAGTCGAAGGGGACGGTGAGTCGCATGGGCGAGGCAGGGTTGATCACCCAGCAGGTGGATCCGGGTTCGGCGTCCCTCGCGCCTCTCCTGGAGCCTTCGCTGGTCGGGTGGGTCGAGCTGGATGACGGGTATCACACGCTGCTCGAGCTGGTGAGGGCTCTGCTGGGGGTCGTGCCAGACTGCGATCGCTACCTCGAGATCTGGCCCCCGGCGTTCCAGTCCTACAACGTCATGGTCCCGAACCTTCTCAACCTCCCCGTCCCCGTGCTGGGCCTCGGCGGCCTACCACCGTCGGTGGTCGGCCTCGCGATGTACGTCGCCAGCCGGACCGCCGACTGCGAGTACTGCTCAGCCCACACGTGCTCCTTCGCCCTGCGCCGAGGGGCGGACCCTGCCAAGGTCGCTGCCGCACTCCTGCCGGACCGGACGTCCTTCGAGCCGGGCGAGCTGGCCACGATCGCGGTGGCGAGGTCGCTGGCCTCGGA
>JBDSVV010000199.1:0-2570 GCA_039927035.1 Ornithinibacter sp.
CGCCGCCGCCCATGCCGATCCGCATCCCGGGCCCGCCGATCTGGACGAGCAGGGTCCCCGCGGGGAACAGGACCTTTTCGGTCTGGTCTGCGCTGATCGAGCCGAGCCCCCCAGCACTCATGATCGGCTTGTGGTAGCCCCGACGCACCCCGTCGACGGTCTGCTCGTAGACGCGGAAGAAGCCGCCGAGCCCCGGTCGCCCGAACTCGTTGTTGAACGCCGCCGCACCGATCGGTCCGTCGATCATGATGTCGAGCGGGGTCGCGATGTGGTCGGGCGAGCCGTAGACCTCGCGCTCCCAGGGCTCGTCGGTCCCCGGGAGGTGGAGGTTCGAGACGACGAAGCCGGTGAGCCCCGCCTTGGGTGCTGAGCCGCGCCCCGTCGCGCCCTCGTCGCGGATCTCGCCACCGGCACCCGTCGCGGCGCCGGGGAAGGGTGAGATCGCGGTCGGGTGGTTGTGCGTCTCGACCTTCATGAGGACGTGGACGTCCTCGTGGCGCGCGACGTAGGGCGCGGGGCCGTCGCCGCGCTCGGGGAGCCAGCGCTCGATCCGGCCGCCCTGCATGACGGAGGCGTTGTCCTTGTAGGCGACGACCGTGCCGGCGCCCGCAACGGCCTCGGTGTGCCGGATCATCCCGAAGAGGCTGCGGGCTTGCGGCTCGCCGTCGACGATGAAGTGGGCGTTGAAGATCTTGTGGCGGCAGTGCTCGCTGTTGGCCTGCGCGAACATCATCAGCTCGACGTCTGTCGGGTTGCGCGCCAAGCCGGTGAACGCCTCGACGAGGTAGTCCACCTCGTCCTCGGACAGGGCGAGTCCGTATGCCGTGTCAGCCTCCTCGATCGCGACGCGGCCGCGGCTCAGCACGTCGATGTGCTCCATCGGCTCGGCGGCTCGCTCGTCGAAGAGAGCAGCAGTCGCCTCGACCGTGGGCAGTGCGGTCTCGGTCATCCGGTCGTGCACCACGTCGGCGCAGGCCAGCCACTGCTCGTCGGTGAGCAGACCCGACACCTCGAGGTCGTAGGCCGTGACCCGCTCGACGCGCCGCACCGCCACACCGCAGCTGTGCGCGATGTCGGTGGCCTTGGAGGCCCAGGGCGAGAGGGTGCCCAGTCGTGGAGCCACGACCACCGTGGCGCCGGCGCCGGTGCCCAGCGCGGCAACGGTGTCGTGGGCCGGCTCTCCGTAGGTGAGGAGCCGGGTGACGGCGTCGCACGTCGCGTCGTCGAGCGCGACCTCGCTGGCCACCCAGTGCACGAACCTGCCGGAGACCCCCAGGACTGCGGGCACGAGAACCTGCAGGCGCGCGAGGAGTGCAGCCGCGCGGAAGCCCGAGAGTGCGTTTCCGCCCGGCACGGTGGTCAGCACGAGGTCGTGCGACGAGGTCATGTGCGGGGTCTCCCGGTGGTGCGGCGCAGGCGGCGGATGCCGGGGTCAAGGCTACCGGCGCTCGCGCGCCACCCACACCCGCGTCCCGGGCACGGCGATCTGCCCGGCGCCGTGACCGGCATCCCCCGCCCCACCCGGTTTCGACACCGCGGCCAGCGCATCCTGGCGCGTCGAGATGTCGACGCCACTCCAGAGTTTCGACACCATGGCGCCCAGACGCGGGCCCGAGACCCAGGTGACCGGGCCCGGACGGGCGAAGCGAGAGGGGCCGGCATGAGCAGGGTCGTGGTGCTGGGTGGCACCGGGAAGATGGGGCGGCTGCGAGTTTGACGTCAGCCGGGCACGAGGTGCTGGCGGTGTCACGGGCCACCGGGGTCGACGTGCTGGGCGGCGGGTTCGACGAGGCCCTCACCGGGGCCGACACGGTGCTCGACTGCCTCAACGTCGCCAGCATGTCGAGGCGCCGTGCCGTCGCGTTCTTCGGCTGTTCGGCCCGTGCCGTCACGGCCGCCGCCGAGCGCGCGGGTGTCGGGCACCTCGTGTGCCTCTCCATCGTCAACATCACCGACCCGGGGGTGCGCAGCGCCACGGGCTACCACGGGGGGAAGGCAGCGCAGGAGGAGGCCTACCTCGCCGGGAGCACGCCCGTGACAGTCGGGCGGACCACGGCCTGGTTCACCCTAACCCAGAGCTTCCTCACGCAGATCCGTGCGGGGAGCGTGGCTTTCGTCCCCCGGATGCAGCTGCGCCCTCTCCACCCGGATGCCGCAGCAGAGGCGCTCGTCGAAGCGGTCGGGGAGGGGGCCTCCCCTGGACGACACGGCATCCGCAAGGAGCTCGCGGGGCCTGACGTGCATGACTCGGTCGACCTCGCCCGACGGACGCGGCCTCCCGGCACCCGGGAGTGCGTGTCGTGGGCCTCCCGGTTCCCCGCCGCGGGCTGCGCGAAGGCCTGCTGCCCGATGACGAGGTGCCCACCGACGGCCGACGGTTCGAGGGGTGGCTGACCTCGGGCGAAGAGGACCGGTGTATCAGCGCGGGCACGCACCCCTCCTTCCCCACGAGTCCGGTCACAGCAGGTGACCGCACCGAATCGAGGGGAACGACATCATGGCTGGAGGAAACGACGCCGTCGCGTATGCGTCGCGTCTGGGGGAGATCGGTTTCGTCGAGTTCACGACCA
>JBDSVV010000200.1:0-7606 GCA_039927035.1 Ornithinibacter sp.
TCCTCGTGACGCGAGGTGGGGAGCCGTATGCCGGTCGGCTGGCCCTGCCGGGTGGTTTCGTCCAGATCGACGAGGGGCTCGAGGCAGCGGCCTACCGCGAGCTGTCCGAGGAGGCCGGCATCGGCCGACGTGACGTCATCCTCGAGCAGCTCGCGACCTACGGGGCTCCGGGCCGCGACCCACGCTCACGGGTGGTCTCCGTCGCCTGGCTGGCCCTCGGGGCGGCGGTGAGGGAGCCGAGAGCAGGCTCGGATGCCGCAGCCGCCCGGTGGGTGCCCGTCGAGGAGGCACTCAGGTCCCGCAGCCGGCTCGCCTTCGACCACCGCACGATCCTGCGAGACGGTGTCGAGCGGGCGCGGGCCAAGCTGGAATACACCGGCCATGCCGCGGCCCTCTGCGGTGACACCTTCACCGTCGCCGACCTGCACGCCGTCTACGAGGCGGTCTGGGGCGTGCGGCTCGACCGGGCGAACTTCCAACGCAAGGTCACCGGGGTGGAGGGCTTCCTCACCCCGACCGGCGGCATCCGCGAGGGAGGTCGCGGTCGGCCGGCCCGGGTGTTCCGGGGCGACCCCGGGGTCACGCTCTCACCGCCGATCCTTCGCGGCGACCGCTGAGGGATGCAGGCCGCCGGCGACGGGCCTCGTGCGAAGCGGCGATGAGGCCGAAGCCTCCTGCGAAGATCCCTGCCGTCACCAGCCCGTAGGGGAGCGGGAACTCCTCGGCGGTGAAGGCCGATCCGTCGAGCGAGAGATAGAGCGTCTGGAAGACGAACGCCCAGAGGTATGCCACGGCATACGTTGTGTTGGCAGCGAGTCGCGACCTGACGAACCAGCCGAGCGGCACACACAGCAGCAGGGTGAGGATGGCGATCATGTCGGCAACCCGTCAGTCCGTCACGGTCGAGGGGCGCCGTGAAGAGGAGAACATCAGCACCACCGCCGCCACGGTGAGCAGCACGGAGGCAGCCGCCAGGGCTTTGATGCCGATGGGGATGTCGACGAAGAACGCGGGCAGCGTGGTGAGGGCCGCGATGATCAGCGCACCCGCCAGCACCCGCAGCGCGCCGCGGCTTCCGTGGCGCCAGGCGATGATCACGGCGACGATGCCGACGACCCCGAGCACTGTGTCGGCCCACAGCACGACCGACGGCGGGCCGACCTGACCGTCAGGAGTTGGGCTGAGCACGCTCGGGATGCTGCCCAGGCTGATCAGACCCGCGAGCGCGAGACCGACCTTCTGTCGCCGCGACACCGAGGTGGTGTGCGGCGTGGTGGTCATGGTTGACATGGTGACTCCTTGGCTCCGATTGGTCGAGGGGGGCGGGTGCCCACCCGAGGTGACACCCACCACGGTGGGGTCGCCAGAGTGGTGGGGACAGGGACGACCTTCCCCACCACGTTCCCGAGTCGTCAGCCGGTGGGGGAAGAAGTTCCCGGGTGCGAGCGGACACTGTGGCGCCATGATGGACAGGTGGCGGTGCTGCGCATCCTCGTCGTCGACGACCATCCTGTCGTCCGCGGCGGCCTGCGCGCCCTGATCGGCACCCTCGACGGCCTGGAGGTCGTCGGCGAGGCGGAGGACGGCGAGTCGGCCGTGCGTGAAGCCCAGCTCCTTCGGCCCGACGTGGTGCTGATGGACGTGCGGATGCCGGGGGGTGACGGCATCGAGGCGACCCGCCGGATCCGTGCCAGCGTGCCCGACACCGCGGTGCTCGTGCTGACCATGCACGACGATGACGCCACCGTCTTCACCGCGATGCAGGCCGGAGCGCGTGGTTACCTGCTCAAGGGTGCGAGCCAGGACGAGATCGTCGGCGCCGTGCGCGGGGTCGTGGCCGGTCAGCTCGTCTTCGGCCCCGGGGTCGCGGCCCGGGTCCTGGCCTACTTCTCCACGGGCCCGGTCCAGAGCTCGGAGCCGGTGCCCTTCCCCGAGCTGACCACCCGCGAGCGAGAGGTGCTCGACCTGCTGGCTTCCGGCCGACGCACCTCGGCGATCGCCACCGAGCTCTTCGTGTCGCCGAAGACGGTGAGCAACCACCTCACGAGCATCTTCGCAAAGCTCGAGGTCGCCGATCGGGCGTCTGCGATGATCCGCGCCCGCGAGCACGGCCTGGGTCAGGGGCCTGGGCCGACACCCGGGCCGCCGCGGTGATGGAGACCCCCTTCGTCCTCGGGTTGGCGGTGCTTGGCCTGGTGTGGGCGGCGAGCGGGGTGGGTCTCGCTGTGGTGGGCCACCTTTCCGGGCCACGGGTCGCGGCACCGGCGCTCGTCGTCGGTGGCCTCCTCACGTCGGGGGCCGCGCTTGCCTCTGCCACCGTGGGGGACGACGCGGCTCGATGGCTGCTGGTGTCGGCGTGGGGGCTGACCATCCCGCTCTCGGTGACGGCATACCCGCGACTTCAGTGGCGGCATCCGGTCGACCTCGTCGCAGTGCTCACCGTGATCGCTTCGGGAGTTCTGGCATGCGTGCAACCTCGGCAGGATGCCGTGCTGCAGGCGACGGGGGTGACCATCGCCTCGGTGCTGGTGCTACACACCTGGTGGAAGGTCGAGCGCCTCGACGTGGTCGACCGACGGGCCCTGACCTGGGTGGCGATCGTGGGGTCGGCGGCCCTCCTGGTCGGGATCTTGGTCACCTTCGTGACGCCGAACGTCGGTGGGGCGCTGGTGCTGTTGCTTGCGTTCTCGCTCATCGGACCCGCGATGGTCGTGGGGGCCGCGCGACCGGAGATCCTCGACGTGCGGGTCGTCGTCGTGCAGCTGGTGGTGGTCGCGGTGGCGCTCATCTCCTACCTCGCGGCGTTCGTCGGCCTGGCCTCCCTGCTCGAGGTGCTGTTCGGGCGCACTCCGAGCATCGGAGGTCTCGCCTTGATCGGTGGCGTGGTGGCTCTCGGCGTGCCGCTCCTGCGCACGGCGCTGCACGGTGTGGTCGACGAGCTGCTCTTTGGTGTGCGCCCGGACCCGATCACGGCGGCGACCCACGTCGCAGGCCAGTCCGACGGCGACCCGCTCTTGGCCCTGCGGGCGATCCGTGAGGCGCTCGCCCTGCCGTATGCCGTGCTGCGGGTCGACGGCGCAGTCTTCGCCTCATCGGGTCAGCCGAGCACCACGATCCACACCGTGTCGCTGCGGCTGGGGCCGGACCGGGTCGGCGCGCTCGAGGTCGGTCTGCGGATCGGCGACACGACATTGTCGCGCGCCGACGAGCACGTGCTCGGGCTGGTCGCTCCGCTTCTCGCTCTCACCGTGAGGTCTTCCGCCCTGGCTGCGGACCTTCAGGCCGCGAGGGAGCTGTCGGTCACCGCCATCCAGGAGGAGCGCCGCCGGCTGCAGCGAGACCTGCACGACGGGCTCGGGCCCCGTCTGTCGGGCATCGGCTTCACCGCGGACGCCGCGCTGAACAGCGTGCGTCGTGACCCGGCGACAGCCGAGGTACTCCTCACGCAGCTCCGCGAGGAGACGACGACCGCGATCCGGGAGATCCGGGGTCTGGCTTATGCCATGCGGCCGCCGGCCCTGGACGAGCTCGGCCTGGTCAAGGCGCTCCGTCAGCAGGCCTTGGTGCTGCGGACCCCCTCCGGGACACCGCTCGTGGTGCAAGTGGTGGCCCCGGACGACCTCGGTGGGCTTTCAGCGGCAGTGGAGGTCGCGGCATACCGGATCGTCGTGGAGGCGCTGACGAATGCCGCCCGGCACAGCGGCAGCAACCGCGCAACCGTGCGGATCACGGCATCCGAGGGATTCCTGTGCGCCGAGGTCGTCGACGGGGGTGGTGGGGCCGAGCGGAGTTGGGCCGCCGGTGTGGGTGTGGCGGGGATGCGCGAGCGCGCCCACGAGCTGGGCGGGCGCCTCGAGGCCGGGCCGACCCCACGGGGTGGGCGGGTGTTGGGACGCCTGCCCATCCATTCGTCGGGGATCAGCGACGATCGGCGTCGCGGATCCTGATGATCTCGGCGCGCTGGCTGGCAATGAGGAGGCCAGCGTCGCCCAGCGTGTCGTTGGCGGTCCCGCCGTTGCCGTTCCATGCGCGTATCAGGCTCTCGGCCCGGGTGGACGGCGAGCCCTTCACACCGAGGTCGCTGGCAAGGTCCTTGTTGAGCACGGCACCACTCTGCCCGACGAGCTGGTTGGCGACACCGCTCGCCCAGAGCAGCCCACACGCGCGCCCGTTCGCCGCAGCCCGCCGACGAATCCACCCGGGGTCCTTGACGGTCGCTCCGACGAGCAGTCGCCGGGCAGCGGTGCGCCACTCCTCGACCGCCGGGCCGAGGTGGGTGACTCGGGGTGAGGAGTCGAGCCAGCCGTCGACGAGGGCCGAGACCTCGGCGACGGCATCGCGCACGTCGGCCGCCACGCGGTCGAGGTCGAGGGGCTCGGCGGGCAGCGGCTCGGCGTCGAGGGCGTCCAGGGCCTGCTGCCCACCCACCTCCTCCGCGAGACGGTGCATGAGGAGGGGTCCGGGATCACCCGCCTCGAGGGCCTCGATCATCGGGCTCACGTCGCGCCACCGAACCACCGCAGCCGCGACGCGCAACGCCTCGAACGCCGGCATCCACTCGTCCACGGCGGCCAAGGTCTCCGCGGTCGCTTCCTCGGGCACGCCGAGCCGCTCGTGCGCATGGCGGATGAACGGCGGCAGCACCTGCGCGACCGCGGCAAGGTCCTCCTCCGTCGCGTCAGACGCCCAGGGGAGCCGTTGGGTCAGGGCCAGCTCGACCTGTACCGGTGACCACCTCAGTGGGTGCCCGGCATGCTGCGCGGCGTCGTTGGCGAGGACGACCGCACACTCCAGCGCCATCTCCCGGTCCGCCAGAGCCGCCGAGTGCGTGGACGTGAGGAAGTCGGCGGCGGCGGTGCTCGCCGACATCTCGGGAAGGCTTGCCGAGGTCAGGACGGGAACCCCGCCGCCCGGCATCCGGCGCAGCAGCATCTCCACGAACGGCCTGGCTCCGGGCCACCCGAGAGGCTCCTCGTCGGGGTCGGACCAGGATTCCGGCGTCAGCGGTGCGTCGTCGGCGTCTCCCAGGTCGATGGCCATCCGGATGCCGGCCCGAGCATCGGCAGGGGCGATCGCGGCGAGATCGGTGGGGCGCCGACCGCCGTCGGCGAGCAGCTCGCGATAGCGCTCGCACACCTCGTCGAAGTGCTGGGGGATGAGGAACACGTCCTTGACCCGGGTGCCGAACGCCTCGTCGACGTAGACCACGACGGTGACCGGGCCGATGCCGGGCCAGGACAGCCCGAGGATGATGTTGTCTCCGTCGGCGAGCTCGTCGCCCATCTTCGCGGCCTGCTCGACGACGATGTCGCGCACTCCCAGCACCGCGTCGGGCACCGGGTGGCGACGGGTGCCGAGCGCACGCCGCACCCGCGCGGCATCCAGCTCGTCGGGGAGCAGGGCGGCGATCACGTGGAGGGCCGCGGTGGTCTCGGCGAAGGGGACGGCCGCGAGCGCCTCGATGATGTCTTCGAGGGGGAGGGGGTCGCCGAAGGGGCCGCCCTCGGGGTGGAAGGCGTCGGTGAGGGCGATCATCGAGGAGATGAGGGTCGTCGCTGCCGTCTGGTCACTCGAGCGGAGCACCGTGCGGAGGGCCGCGACGAGGTCGGCATCCTCCTGCGAGGGAGGCACGGGCTGGAGCGGGCCCTCGGTGCGCCCCCTCGTCGCCGACCGGTTGGGTCCCTGCTTGCGTCGTCGTCCGCCCTTGGGTGCCATCGACCCATCGAAGCATGACTCCCGCTGCTCCATGGCTTCGGACACGGGGACAGCGAAGGCCCCGATCGGTGGTGCCGACCGGGGCCTCGATGCCCTGACACTGCACAGGGCAGGTGTCTGGTGTCAGGCAGTCGCGTGGATCCTCTCGATCGCGGGAGCCTCGATGCCCTGCACGCCGTGTGCGTGGCGCAGGCCCAGCCCGCCGAGCACGAACATCACCACGGAGCCGACGAAGGCGGCGATGGCGGCCCACATCGCGATGGTGCCGAGGGTGGCGAAGGCGTAGGCGTTGAGGAGCATGCCGCGCAGCGTGGTGCCCATGAAGAGGGACTGACGCAGCTGGCCGAGGTCGGTGGTGGCCTGGGAGGCGGGGTCGGCCTTGAGGGCGGCCAGGTACTCACCGGAGACCTGCGAGTAGGTGCGACCGTTGGACTGCTCGTCCATGTGGCCCTGGATGAAGTAGTCGGCGTAGGCCTTCGCCTGGGCGCCGGTGGTGAGCTCCTGGCCGTCGAACTGCGTGAGGTTGGCCATCATCTCCGGGGTGGTGAGGGCCGCGGCGACGGGCATGGTGATCTGCTGGGAAGCGAGCTGGTCGTGGACGTTCGTGGTGGCGAAGGAGGAGGCCCACACGAGCAGGCCGCCGGCCACGAGGAGGACGGCGGCGACGACGAGGCCGGTCCAGGAGATGAGTTTGTCGAATGAGCTGCGCATGGTGTTCTCGTTTCCTTCCGGAGGCCCTGGTTGGTGGGCCGTCCTGTGGTTTTCCTTGATGAGCTCACAGTACTACTACATGTAGTAGTGGTAGACCCGAATCAGCTGTCTCGTACGACACACCCGTCCCGCGGAGCCGGCGCTAGCCTGCGGGGATGACGCAACGACTGCACGTGTCCGGACTCGTGCTCACCGACCACGTGTTGGACGTGCCGTTGGACCACGACGACCCGCACGGCACCACCATCGAGGTGTTCGCCCGCGAGGTCGCGGCGCCCGACGGCCTGGACCGGCCCTTCCTCGTCTTCCTCCAGGGTGGCCCCGGTCAGGAGGCGCCGCGCCCCACCGGCCGGCCGCTCGCGCCGGCATGGCTCGCCCGTGCGCTCAGGGACTTCCGCGTCCTCATGCTCGACCAGCGCGGCACCGGCAGGTCCACGCCCTACGGCTCGGCAGGAGCGGACCCAGGGGCCGACGCGGCATACCTCACGCACTTCCGCGCCGACGCGATCGTCCGTGACGCCGAGTGCTTCCGGGAGCACCTCGGGGTCGAGCGGTGGAGCCTGCTGGGGCAGTCCTTCGGCGGCTTCTGCACCCTGCACTACCTCACGGCCAGCCCCGACAGCGTGCGAGAGGCCTTCTTCACCGGCGGCGTGCCCCCGGTCGGGCGCCCGGTCGACGAGGTCTACGCCGCGACGTTCACGATCATCCGCCGGCTGAATCGCGAATACCATCAACGGTTCCCGGGTGACCTCGCTCGCCTCGAAAGTGCGCTCGCGATGTGCGACAACGGCGCCATCATGCTGCCCCGCGGCGCCCCGGTGACGCGGCGGATGCTGCGCAGCATCGGCAACCACCTCGGCATGGACGGTGGCGCCGAGCAGGTGCACTTCCTGCTCGAGCGCGACCCGCGCTCAACCGCATTCGGCCACGACCTCGCCGCGCTCGCCCCGTTCAACGGACGCAACCCGTTGTATGCCGTGCTTCACGAGTCGAGCTATGCCGATGGGGGAGTGACGAACTGGTCGGCCCAGCGGATGCTGCCCGACGACTTCGACGGCGACTCGACCCTCCTCACGGGGGAGCACCTCTTCCCGTGGCACTTCGAGGACAACCCCGAGCTCGTCCCGTATGCCGGGGTGGCCGGGGTGCTGGCGCAGCACGAGTGGCCGCGGCTCTGGGA
>JBDSVV010000201.1:0-3495 GCA_039927035.1 Ornithinibacter sp.
CGCAACACGATCCGCCGCAACGCCTCGATCCTGCCGGCCTACTCCTTCGTGCTCGGCCTGCTGGCCCTGCTCGGCTGGGTCGCCATCGCCGCCGGCACCAAGCCGATCGGCCTCGACGGCAAGCCCAACGCCCAGCTCGTCATCCCGCAGCTGTTCGAGGACTCCTTCCCGTCGTGGTTCGCCGGGGTCGCGTTCGCGGCCATCGCCATCGGCGCACTCGTCCCCGCGGCGATCATGTCGATCGCCGCGGCGAACACCTTTACCCGCAACATCTACAAGGAGTGGCTGAGGCCCGACGCGACGCCCAAGGAGGAGGCGAAGGTCTCCAAGCTCAGCTCGTTGGTCGTCAAGGGGTTCGCGCTCGTCTTCGTCCTGGTGCTGGACAAGCAGAACGCCATCAACTTCCAGCTCTTGGGCGGTATCTGGATCCTGCAGACGTTCCCCGCCGTGGTCCTCGGCCTCTACACGCGGTGGTTCCACCGCTGGGGCCTGCTCGCGGGCTGGGCGGTCGGCATGGTCTACGGCACCTGGCAGGCATGGAACGTCGCGAACCCCCGAGCCGGCACCGAGCACTTCGGCGGGTCCCTCTCACCGATCCCCGTCATCGGCCAACTCGGCTACATCGCGCTCACCGCGTTCGCGCTCAACCTCCTGGTGGCGGCGGTGGTCACCCTGGTGCTGCGTGCCACGAACGCCCCAGCCGGTGAGGACGAGACGATCCGCGGTGACTACTTCGCAGACGCGGGTGACCCCCGGGTCGAGAAGCTGCCGAACCCGATCCACCAGGGGACACCGAACCCCTGAGTCGGTTCGCTCGCACTGCACCGGACCCTCCGGTCGTCGCATAGGGTTCTCCGCATGAGGGTCGCGGTGACCGGAGGGTCGGGAAAGCTCGGGCGTCATGTGGTGACGCGGTTGCGCGCCAGTGGTCACGACGTCGTCAACCTCGACAGCCACGGCGAGCGCTGGACGGGCTGGATGAGCGTCGACCTCAGTGACTACGGCCAGGTCGTCGACGCCCTCGGCGGGGCCTACGGCGAGCAGCCCGCTGCGGATGCCGTCGTGCACCTGGCCGCGATCCCGGCGCCGGGCCTGCACCCCGACGTCGTGACCTTCCGCAACAACATGGTGTCGACGTTCAACGTGCTCCATGCAGCCGTGCGCCTGGGCATCACCCGTGTCGTGATCGCCTCGAGCGAGACGGTGCTCGGCATCCCGTTCGACACCTCGCCTCCCTACCTCCCGGTCGACGAGGACTACCCCGCGCGTCCGGAGTCGGTCTACTCCCTCGCCAAGCACCTCGAGGAGACGATGGCGGTGGAGCTCTGCAGGTGGCACCCGGAGCTCAGCATCACGGCACTGCGCTTCTCCAACGTCATGGACGTCGAGGACTACGCCGACTTCCCGGCATACGACTCCGACCCCGACCTGCGCCGCTGGAACCTGTGGGGCTACATCGACGGGCGCGACGGGGCGCACGCCGTGGAACAGGCGCTCGCAGTGGCGGCCTCGGGCTTCGAGCGCTTCGTCATCGCCTCTCCTGACACCGTGATGAGCCGCTCGAGCGCCGACCTGGTCGCCGAGGTCTTCCCCGAGGTGGAGGTCCGGCGCGAGCTGGGGGAGCACGAGACGCTGCTGTCGATCGACAAGGCCCGACGGCTCCTCGGATACGACCCGCGACACTCCTGGCGAGACCTGGTCTGAGCGCCACGCCGGGCAGGGCAGGATGGTCGCCATGCCGTCCGACTCTCCCACCTCCCGGCTCGTCGACCTCGCGGCGGCCCACGGCGTCGCCACCGACTACTGGGACTGGCTGGGTCAGCACGTCACGGTCACCGCCGAGTCGATCCGCTCCGTTCTCGCAGCGCTCGGGGTCGACGCTGAGGGCGATGCGGCGGTCGAGCGCGCCCTCGCCGACCACGAGGACGCGCCGTGGCGGCGCACCCTTCCCGCGACCGTCGTCGTGCGAGAGGGCGCGCCCCAACGGGTCGCCACGCACGCCGTGGCCGGCACCGGCATCCGGCTGGAGGTGGTGCTGGAGGACGGCACCTTGCGGCAGATCCCCCAGGTCGACCACTGGGTGCCGGACCGGATCGTCGACGGGCACACCCTCGGGTGCGCGACCTTCGAGGTGCCCGGCGACCTCCCGACCGGGTGGCACCGGCTCGTCGCCACGCTCGAGCGCACCCCGCTCGACCCGGCGAGCACCGAGGCCACACTGGTGGTCACCCCGCAGCGCCTCGAGCTGCCGGAGTCGGTCGCGAACGGCCGGGTCGTCGGGCTCATGGCGCAGCTCTACCAGGTGCGCTCCGCCGGGTCGTGGGGCCTGGGAGACCTGCGCGACCTCGCCGACCTGAGCACCTGGGCGGCCGAGCAGCACGACGCGGACTTCGTGCTGATCAACCCGCTGCACGCCGCCGAGCCCGTGTCGCCGATCGAGCCGTCGCCCTACCTCCCGACGACGCGCCGCTTCGCCAGCCCGCTCTACCTGCGCGTCGAGGACGTGCCGGAGCTTGCCCGGCTCGACCCGCAGGCGCGCCGCAGGGTGGCTGCTCTGTCCGAGCAGGCCCGGGAGCTCGACACGGCCGACCGGATCGACCGGGATGCCGTGTGGTCGGTCAAGGGTGCGGCGCTGCGGCTGGTGTTCTCGCTGGGGCTCACGGGCTCGCGAGCGGCGGACTTCGCCGAGTTCTGTGAGCGTGAGGGCGCGGGGCTGAGCACCTACGCGACGTGGTGCGCGTTGGCCGAGCACCACGGGTTGCCATGGAACACCTGGCCCGCCGAGCTCCAGCACCCCGAAGACCCGGCCGTCACGGCATTCGCCGACGGGCGCCACGACGACGTCGACTTCCACCGCTGGTTGCAGTGGCTGCTGGAGCAGCAGCTCGCGTCGGTGCAGCGCGATGCTCGGGAGGCCGGGATGTCGCTGGGCATCGTGCACGACCTCGCCGTGGGCGTGCACCCCCTGGGGGCCGACGCGTGGGGGCTCGGCGACGCCCTCGCGCGCGGCGTCACCGTCGGTGCGCCCCCCGACCAGTTCAACCAGCTCGGCCAGGACTGGAGCCAGCCCCCGTGGCGGCCGGACCGGCTGGCCGAGCTCGGCTACGCGCCCTTCCGCGACATGGTGCGCTCGGTGCTTCGGGACTCCGGTGGCATCCGTGTTGACCACATCATCGGGCTCTTCCGGCTGTGGTGGATCCCGAGCGGTGGAACGCCCGCCGACGGCACCTACGTGAACTATGACCACGAGGCCCTGCTCGGCATCCTCGTCCTGGAGGCGCAGCGCGCCGGGGCCCTGGTCGTGGGAGAGGACCTCGGGGTCGTGGCGCCGCACGTGCGCGACTACATGACCGAGCGGGGCCTGGTCGGTACCTCGATCCTGTGGTTCGAGTGGGAGGACGACCGCCCCAAGCCTCCGGAGCACTACCGCGACCTGTGCCTGTCGACCGTCACGACCCACGACCTGCCGCCGTCGGCGGGCTACCTCTCGCTCGA
>JBDSVV010000202.1:0-6080 GCA_039927035.1 Ornithinibacter sp.
TGGGCTGCCCGGTGGTGCCGGATGTGTAGAGCAGCACGACGGTGTCGTCGTCCTCGCAATCCACGACCTCCTCGTCGGGCTCGTGCTGGCCGAGAGCCTCGGCGAAGTCGAGACCGACCTCGATGCATTCGATCCCGACCTGAGAGGCGCCCTTGCCGGCTTCTTCGGCCATGTCCTTCCAGGCGAAGACGATCGAGGCGCCCGAGTCCTCGAGGTAGTACGTCACCTCGCGGCCCTTGAGCAGCGGGTTCATCGGTACGACCACCGCACCGATGGCCAGGGCGCCATAGAACAGCACCGGGAACGGCGGGACGTTGGGCAGCACCAGCGCGACCCGGTCACCGGGACCCACCCCCTTGGACTTCAAGAGGGCCGCCACTCGCCGGGCACCGTCCTGGAGCTCGGAGTAGGTCAGCACCAGGTCGTCGAGCTTGATCGCGGGGCGGTCCCCGTGGTGCTCAGCGGTTTGGGTCAGGTTTGCGGCCAAGTTGGTCACTGTATGCCTTCGGCGTGCGTCGTCATGCGGGTAGCGCCGCGCCGGAGAAACACTCTGGGCGACACGGCGACCTCATCGAGATCGCCGGATTCTGCTCCACTGTCTACCCGATTGTTGAGCGCCACAACCCGACGCTTGCGAAGAAGACTGTGTAGACGTCGCGGAGCGTCCGCAACACCCACGGAGGCGCAGCAGATCGCAGGACGTCACGGGAGACGCACCCCGACCGACGCCAACGGGTTGAGCGTCGTCGTGTGGAGCGGCGCCCCCATCCCGCCCGACGCCGAGAAGTTGCCTCACTCCGTTGCCGCGTATCGTTCTGAACGACACGGGGTGAACCGGTGCCCGTGGGAAGGCTGGGTCCGCGGCGGCTGGTGTCGCCGGGCAGGCGCCGGCCACCGTCGACGGATGCGCCGCGTATCGAGCTACCGGTGCGCGCCCTAGCATCGGCTGATGTCTTCATTCTCGCTGGTGCGAGCGCTGGCGTTGTCGTGTCATCCGCTTCCCTCGGTGGCCGTGGCAGCACTGACTGCGGGGCTGGCCGGGCTGGCCGGCCTCCCACTCGGCTACGGGGTCCTGGTGACCGCGGCCGTGTTCACCGGCCAGCTGTCGATCGGCTGGTCCAACGACTACCTCGATGCCGAGCGGGATCGGGCTGTGCGCCGGTCCGACAAGCCGGTCGCGTCAGGGGTCATGGCGCCACGCGTGGCCGGTACCGCCGCAGGGGTTGCGCTCATCTTGACCCTCGCGCTCTCGGCATCACTGGGCTGGGCCGGCGGCATCGCCGCACTGGTCGGTGTCGCCTGCGGCTGGCTCTACAACCTGGGTCTGAAGGCGACCGCTGTGTCTTGGCTGCCATACGCGATCGCCTTCGGGCTGCTGCCGGCGATCGTGACCCTTTCGGCATCGCCGCCGCGGTGGCCGGCGGCTTGGGCGCTCACCGCCGGTGCGCTGCTCGGCGTGGCCGCTCATCTGGCCAATGTGCTGCCGGACCTGCACGATGACCTGTCCACCGGCATTCGCGGTCTGCCGCACCGGCTCGGCGCCACGGCCACCGCGCTCGCCGGCGCTGGGATCCTGCTGGCCGCGTCCACAGTGATCCTCTTCGGTCCCGGCGGCCAGCCCGACCGATGGCGCTGGGCCGGCTTCGCCGCAGCTGTACTGATCGCCGGCACGGCCGGCGCCACCGCCTACCGCAAACCCTCGTCCCGCCGGTTCTTCGTGGCCACGATCCTGATCTCCGTGCTGAACGTGCTCTTCTTCGCGCTGAACGGCACCCGACTGTGAACCGGGCGGCCCCGCATCGCTGCGAGCCGCCCGAGCAGCTTGGAATCACCCTCGACTCCGCCCGACGATGTGTGGGTGGGTGGAGCTGGCAGTGACGTACGGGTGCCCCCTGTGTGCGAGCGGCCGGCGCGGTGCTGGCCACCATGCTGGTTCGGTGGCCACCGAGGGTGTAAGCAAGGGGTGGGCGCGAACGGCGCGTGTGACACCGAGGGAGGACCAGTGGCGGTGAAGGGCCCCCGTGGCCGCGCTCGACAGTGCCCCGTCGGTCGCCGTACGCCGCGAGGACCGCTCGGCGAAGCTGGCGCCATGCCATGAGCCCAGGGTCACGGCTGGTGGGCCCGAGGAAGCATGGTTCACAGTTGCGCTTGCCGACCGCAGAGGAGACGCAGCCGAAGCGCGCGGTGGCCCCACTCCGGGAGGTCGGGTTCGCTGCGACCGGCGGTACGGTGCAGTGATGACGCCCTCGATCCGCGTGGATCTGTTGGGTGGGGTCGATGTGTCTGGGGCGGATCCTGCGCAGGTGCGCAGTTCCACTCGTGCGGTGTCGTTGTTGGCCTACTTGGTGAGCCATCCCGACAGGCCGCAGCCACGCGTGCATCTTGCGGGCGTGCTATGGCCCGACTCGGAGAACGCACAGGCCCGTACCAACCTGCGCCGCGATTTGCACCACCTGCGCGGCCTGCTGCAAAGCAATGAATGTTTGCGGGTGGATGCCCAGTCGCTGTGCTGGCGCACGGGACCGGACTGCGCGGTCGACGTGCACGACTTCCTCGCCGCGCGTGGGAGCACGATCTCCGCGTTGGAGTCGGGGGACCGTGATGCGCTTGAGTTGCACAGCGGTGCTGCGCTCTCCCTGTACCGGGGACAGTTTCTCCCTGGCTGTCACGACGAATGGGCGCTGGCCGTCCGGGATGACCTGAATCGGGCCTGTGTGGACCTGTGCGACCGGGTCGCGAGGTACTGGCTGACGCACGATGACGCGGCGGCCGCCATCGCGTTTGCCCGGCGACGGGTCCTGCTCGAACCGCTGGAGGAGCCGGGTTATCGCCTGCTGATGCAGGTCCTTCGCGCGGTGGGTGACCGGGCGGGCTCCATGCGGACCTACCACCAGTGCGCCACGCTCCTGGAGCGTGAACTGGGGGTCGGACCGTCGCCTGAGACCCAGGCTGAGCTCACCGCAGCGCTCTGCGACATCGGTCACGGGCCTGGCGCCGCCAGCGGCGGCTCAACCGACACGGCGAGGTGGCCGCTGTCGCCCGGACTGGTCGGTCGAGCGAGCGAGCAAGAGCGGCTTCTTGCCGCCTGGAGCGAAGCACGGGCCGGCGCTCGTTTGCTGGTCGTGGTGGGTGAGGCCGGCGTCGGGAAGACCCGGCTGGTCGCGGACCTGGTCGGAGCCGTGCGCAGGCAGGACGCCGTCGTGGCAACGACACGGTGCTTTGCGGCTACCGGCTCGGTCCCGTTGGCGCCGGTTGCTGACTGGTTGCGCAGCCCACATCTACGGATGGCGACCAAGCAGCTCGACCCGGTCTGGCGGGCAGAGGTCGGCAGGTTGGTGCCTGACGCGGGCAGCGCCACCGAACCGGTCGTCGGCAACCGAGCCACGGTGGGGGCTTGGCAACGACTACGGTTCTTCGAGGGTCTGGCCCGGGCCTTCCGTGCTGTGGATCGACCAGTTCTGCTCACCTTGGACGATCTGCAGTGGTGCGACAAGACCACGTTGTCATGGCTGTCGTTCCTGGTGTCCTTCATGGGCTCGGCGCCGCTGCTCGTGGTCGCAACCGCGCGCGATGACGAGCGTGGTGACGGCGACCTTGCCGGTCGGCTGGACAGCATGCGAGCCGACGGCCAGGCCCAGGTCGTGACCCTGCACAACCTGGCACCCGAGGACGCCAGCACGCTCGCCGCGGGAGTCCTCGGCCACGCGGTCAGTGACCAAGAGCTTGGCCTGCTGATGTCGACGACCGCAGGCAATCCGTTCTACCTCGGCGAAGCACTGCGCAGGGCGGCCCCGACACCGGGGCCGGTCGATCCCGCGGATCTTCGCGGCGTGTTGGACAGCCGGCTGGGGCGCCTGCCGGAGCCAGCTCGCGCGGTGGTCGAACTGGCTTCCGCCATCGGTCGCGACTTCACCCTCGACCTGCTGATCGAGGCCTCTGACCTGACCGAGGACACCGTGGTCCGCCAGGTGGACGATCTCTGGCGCCGACGAATCCTGGAGGAGCACGGCCGCGGCTACGACTTCGCTCACGACCTGCTCCGTGAGGCTGCCTACCGGATGATCAGCCCGCCAACGCGCTGGCTCCTGCACCGGCGTCTGGCCCAAGCCTTGGAGCTGCTCTACGCCGACCGCATCGACTCCGTCGCTGCCCAGCTCGCTGAACAGCACGACCGCAGCGGCCGGCCCGAGCGAGCGCTGCCGTTCTACGAACGAGCCGCCAGACAGGCAACCGAGGTGTTCGCGCATTCCGAGAGCGTCCGGTCCTGGCAGCGCTGCCTGGCGTTGCTCGGCGAAATGCCGGCGAGTGCCCAGCGTGACCGACGTGAGCTTGCAGCGCTCCAGGAGCTGCTACCGCCAATGAACGCGTGGCGCGGCTATTCCTCGATGGAGCTGGAGCACTACGAGCGGCGCACGGCCACGCTCGGTGCACGTCTCGGCCTCGTCGACGTCCAGTGCACGGCCGCGATCGCGCTCTTTGCCACCACCTTCGTGCAGGGCCACACCGTGAAGGCGCACGAGTGGGGCAGCCAGGCTCTCGCCCTTTCCCAGGAGCGCCCCGGGCTGGCCGCCCAAGCTCATCTGGCGGTGGCTGGATCGGGGCTTGGGTTGGGGCTGCTCCCGCTGGCGGACGAGCACTTCCGGCGTGCCTGCGACCTCGCCGGCGTCTCTGACTGGTTGCCCGTCGGGACCCGCACCGAGGTCCATGCGCGGGCTTGGTGGGCGCACGCACGGTGGCTTCTGGGCGACCACGCCGGAGCAGCGTCGGTCAGCGCCGAGGCAGTGCAGCTGGCCCGGCTCATCGAGCACCCCTACTCGCTCACAGTGGCCCTCTCGTATGCAGCGGTCACCTTCCAACTCCTCGGCGACACCGTGTTGCTCCGGGAAACCCTGACCGACCTGGCCGAGCTGAGCGAGCGCTACGGCTTTGCCTACTACGGGGAGTGGGCAAAGGTGCTCGAGGGTTGGGCAGAGGGAGGAGAAGCGGGGTTGCGCACTGCGCGAGGGGGGATCGACTCCTTGGAGCGGGAGGGTTCGTTGGCCCGGATGACGTACTGGTTGTCCCTGGTTGCCGACGTGCACCGCCGTGAAGGACGTATCGAGTCCGCGGCTGCTGTCCTGGACGCCGCCACCTCGTTCGCGATCGCGCACGACGACCGGTGGTGGCTCCCGGAGGTCCTGCGGGCACGCGCGGCTCTTGACCCCACCCCACGTTCGGTCCGAGGGCTCGAGCGTGCGGTTGACCTGGCCCGGGCTCAATCGAGTATGTCTCTTCTGAACCGGTGTCGCGCCGACCTCGACGCGCGCGCACACCCCTGACGCCCGGACCGTTCGCACGCTCCGCTTCCGGGGCGAACGGTTTCGGAACGGTGCCCCGTATAGCGTCATTGACGACCCAGCCGGGCCCCCGGTGAGTCGAAGCGGAGGAGCCGTTCATGACGAACACGATCGCACCCGAGAGCAGCACCGGCGCAGCCGGCGCGTCCTACCGCGAGCTCGCCGCCCTCACCCGCGGGCCGGTGATCCTGCCTGAGGACGACAACTACGACGAGGCCCGCGCGGTCTACAACGCGATGATCGACCGACACCCTGCCGCCGTGCTCCAATGCCGCGACGTGGCCGATGTCATGGCCGGAGTCCGGTTCGCCCGCGACCACGGCCTCGAACTGGCGGTTCGCGGAGGTGGACACAACGCCGCTGGCCTGGGCGTCTGGGACGACGCACTGGTGCTCGACCTCGCTGCGATGCGCAGCACCACGGTTGACCCCGCGGCGGGAACGGTCCGAGTCGATGGTGGCTGCACCTGGGGCGACGTGGACCACGCCACCGTCGCGTTCGGGATGGCCACCCCCTCCGGTTTCTTGGCAAGCACCGGGGTCGGCGGACTCACCCTGGGTGGTGGAATCGGCTATCTCACCCGGCGGTTCGGGCTCACCATCGACAACCTGATCGCCGCAGACGTGGTCCTCGCGGACGGCTCGCTGGTCAGGGCCGATGCCGAGTCACATCCCGACCTGTTCTGGGCACTGCGCGGCGGTGGCGGCAACTTTGGGGTTGTCACCTCGTTCACGTTCACGTGCC
>JBDSVV010000203.1:0-2765 GCA_039927035.1 Ornithinibacter sp.
TGGAACGGCTCGGTGGGTGCGGCCTCACCCAGTGCGCCCACGAGGCGGGCACCCAGGGTCGCGGCCGGGCCGACGTCGTCGAGGCACCAGGCCTCGCGGGAGACGAGCAGCCGCGCACACGCATCCACAGTGGGGTCGGTGGCTCGCATCTCGCTCAGGAGGGCCTCCACCTCGGTGAGCGCGGTGTCGGCCGACTCACCGGGCACCGTGCGTCGCTCGATGACGACCCGGGCGCTGCGTGCGAGCACGAAGGGTGACTCGCCCCCCTCTGCCACCGTGGCCATGAGCGACCCACCGCCGCAAGCGATCTCGCCACCTCGAGCCTCCACCGTGGCAAGGAGCCGCCCGAGGTGGGCGACGGCGTTGACGCCCTGTTCGGGCTGGGAGGAGTGCGCCGAGCGGCCGGTGATCACGACCTCCACGACGGCGTAGCCGCGCAGCGACCTGGCGAGCGCGAGCCAGGTCGGCTCCCCCACCACGGCGACGTCGGGGCGCACACCCAGGCCCGGGAGTGCTGCGATCACCGATTCCGTGCCGATGCTGAGGTCCTCCTCGTCGGCGACCAGCGCGAGGACCACCCGTCCCGTCAGCTCGGTGCGGGCGAGACTCTCTGCGGCAGCCACCATCGCGGCCACGCCGCCCTTCATGTCGCACGCGCCGCGGCCCAGCAGCCTGTCACCGTCGATGCGGGCGGCGAATGGCTCGCTCATCCCGGCCGTGCCCACGGTGTCGAGGTGACCCGTGAGCACGACGGTGGGGCCGGCCTGGCTCTCAGGTCCGTGCGGTGAGATCGCGAGGAGACTCGGCCGGTCGGGGTGGCCTGCGGGAACGACGACCTCGGTGGTGAAACCTGCGGCGTCGAGCCGGGCCCTCAGGTGCTGCACGACCTGCGGCTCACCCGCTGCCCCGGGGACGAGCCCCGGGTTGACCGAGTCGATGGCGACGAGCTCGACGGCCAGCGCGGTCGCCGACGCCCCGATGAGGTCGTGTGCCTGCTGCTGGTCACTCACGCGGTCGACCATAGCGCCCGAGTCGTGTGCTCAAACGGTCGCGGGGGCAACCGTTTCGGCACGCGACTGCGGGCACGCGAGGGCTGTGGGTAACCTCGCGGACCGGGCGCGCGCGCCCTAGAGTGGCGGGGTGACCCTTGGTGTCGATCCCGTTCTCGCGCGGGGCGTGCTCTCCCAGCTCGACACCCTGCGGGCCACCGTGGTCGCGGCGGAGGACGACGTGCTGGCCTGCCTCGTCGTCACCGGTGAGCCCCGGCCGCAGCGCGTGCTCGATGACTGGCTCGACCAGGTGACCGACACGCTGCGTGCCCTCGGCGAGACCGCGTCCGACATCACCTCGAGCCTGAGCCGTTGGGTCGATGGCCCTGCCGGAGCTGGAGCGGCAGCACCAGAGGGGCGTATCGGCGCTCGGTCGAGTCGGGGCGAGGACAGCACACACACGGCGGATGCCGGGGTGCAGCCATGAGCACCGTGCCGGGCGACCCGGCATCCCTCTCCGCCTGTGCCGGCACGGTGCGCCGGGTGGGCAGCGAGCTGTTGGCGAGCGCGGACGGCATCCGGGTCACTGGCGATGAGCTGGGAGCGCAGTGGCAGGGCCGCGCCTCGGCCCGCGTGCGGAAGCGGACCGCGACCCTTGCGACGGCGAGCGACACGGCGGCGGAGCAGTTGAATCGCGTGGGCGTCGTGCTGCAGGACCACGCGGCCGAGCTCGCCGACCTCGTCGCTCGCGCCCGGATGATCGGTGAGCGGGCCGACACGGCTGGGCTGGAGGTGCGCGAGGGCCGGGTGATCGTCGCGTTCGGGGTCACGGGCACCGCCGATCCGGAGCGGGCCGGCGCGCAGGAGGTGACCCGGGCGCGGCTCCAGGGCGACCTCGACCTGGTGCTCGCGCAGCACCGGCGACGCCGCGACTGGGTGCTCGAGGTGCTCCGGGAGTCGGGCGCCGTGCTCGAGCAGGTCTCCCAGGGGTTGCGCCAGGGGTGAAAGGATCACCGCAGCGATGACCCGAGAGAGGACACGACCGTGCGATTGACCACGCGTGAGGAGCTGGCCGGGACCCCCGAGGAGGTCTACGCCCTGCTGAGCGACCAGGCCTTCCAGGAGGCCAAGTGCGAGGCCACGACCGTCGGCGGACCGCACTCGACGCAGATCGGTGGCAGCCGCGCCGGGGCCCGGGTCACGACGCAGCGCGAGCTGCCCACCGACGACCTGCCGGACGTGGCGCGTTCCTTCGTCGGGGACAAGCTGACGATCATCGAGATCCTCGACTGGGCCGGCCCCGCGGCGGACGGGTCGCGCGAGGCCGTGATCGACCTGCACGTCAAGGGCGCGCCACTCACGCTCAAGGGCAGGGTGCGCCTGGAGCGCTCGGGGGCCGGCACCATCGAGTCCCTCGATGCCGAGCTCAAGGCCAACGTGCCGTTCATCAGCGGCCGGATCGAGCAGGCCGCGGCCGGGCCGATCCGCACCGCGATCGACATCGAGATCGCCCTGCTCCGCGAGTGGCTCGCCCGCTGACCTCCCCCTCTCTGACCCCTCCTTGCTGACCCCCTCCTCCCGCCGAGACACCCGACTTATTGCGTTCCACCCACGTCTTGGCCCCCGGAAACGGGGCCAGAACGTGGGTGGAACGCAATAAGAGATCGCGCGGATAGGTCATGGTCGGCGGGTGGGTCGGGTGTCCCAGCGGTGAGTGGTCCAAGCGGCGCGGATGAGGCGGCGGATGATGATGACGGCGTTGGCCAGGGCAATGTA
>JBDSVV010000204.1:0-9674 GCA_039927035.1 Ornithinibacter sp.
TGGGGTGGGTCCGCCGACCTCGCCGGCTCCAACAACACCACCATGGAGGGTGAGCCGTCGTTCATCCCCAGGAGCAAGCAGACCGACGCCTGGAAGGGCGGCCCCTACGGCCGGACCCTGCACTTCGGCATCCGTGAGAACGCGATGGGCATGATCCTCAACGGCATCGCTCTCGAGGGACTCACCCGTCCCTACGGCGGGACCTTCCTCGTGTTCTCCGACTACATGCGCCCGGCGGTGCGGCTCGCAGCGATCCAGCAGATCCCGGTCACCTACGTGTGGACCCACGACTCGATCGGCCTAGGCGAGGACGGCCCCACCCACCAGCCGATCGAGCACCTCGCGGCGCTGCGCGCGATGCCGGGACTTGCCGTGGTGCGTCCCTCAGACGCGAACGAGACCTCGGTCGCCTGGGGCGAGATCCTGCGTCGAGCACGTCCCGCTGGCCTCGCGCTCTCTCGCCAGAACCTCCCGATCCTCGACCGCACCGAGCACGCGAAGGCTGCTGGGGTCACCAAGGGGGCCTACGTGCTCATCGACGGTGGCGACGGGTCGAGCGACCCGGACGTCATCCTGGTGGCGACCGGGTCCGAGGTCGCGCTCGTCCTGGAGGCTCGCACGCGGCTCGAGAAGTCAGGCATCGCCACCCGAGTGGTCTCCATGCCGTGCCGGGAATGGTTCGAGGAGCAGACGCGCTCCTACCAGAACAAGGTCCTGCCGCCCTCGGTGCGGGCCCGCGTGAGTGTCGAGGCGGGTGTCGCGATGGGGTGGCACGACATCGTCGGTGACTCCGGTCGCTGCGTGAGCATCGAGCACTTCGGGGCCTCGGCAGACGCCAAGACCCTCTTCCGCGAGTTCGGGTTCACGCCCGAGGCCGTCGTCAAGGCAGCCAAGGACTCGCTGTCGGCAACGCGCCGGGCCGCTCAGGTCCCAGCGGTCACCGACACCTCGCCGGGGGCCCGCAAGGCCGCCGGCACCGACGTCCCGACGAAACAGAAGCCGACCCGCAAGAGCGCGGCCTCGGCTGGGAAGCGATGAAGATGACAGACACCAACGCCCTGAAGCGGCTGGCCGACGAAGGAGTGTCGATCTGGCTCGACGACCTCTCCCGCGAGCGGCTCACCACCGGCGACCTCCAGCAGCTCATCGACGAGCGAGGAGTCGTAGGAGTGACGACCAACCCCTCGATCTTCCAAGCGGCGCTCGCCGACGGCGACGCCTACAACGAGCAGATCGCCGAGCTGGCAGCCGCCGGGAAGAGCGCCGAGGAAGCCGTCTTCGCCCTCACGACCCACGACGTCCAGCAGGCGTGCGACGTGTTCACCCCCGTGTTCGAGGCGACAGGTGGGCTGGACGGGCGGGTCTCCATCGAGGTCGACCCCGGATCGGCCCACGACACGGAGGCGACGGTGAAGGAGGCCCGGGCGCTCGCCGCCGAGGTCGACCGACCCAACGTGTTCATCAAGATCCCGGCCACCCTGGCAGGCCTTCCGGCGATCACCCGGATGTTGGCCGAGGGCATCTCGGTCAACGTCACGCTGATCTTCTCCCTCGATCGCTACCGAGCCGTGATGAACGCGTTCCTCACGGGCCTCGAGCAGGCGCGGGAGCACGGCAAGGACCTCTCCCAGATCCGGTCCGTGGCATCGTTCTTCGTGTCCCGCGTCGACTCCGAGGTCGACGGCCGGCTCGACGCGATCGGTAGCGAGGAGGCCGCGGCCGTGCGGGGCAAGGCCGGGATCGCCAACGCTCGGCTGGCCTACCAGGCCTACGAGGAGGTCTTCGCGACCCCTCGCTGGCGGACCCTCGCGGATGACGGCGCCCACACCCAACGGCCGTTGTGGGCCTCGACCGGCGTGAAGGACCCGAGCTACCCCGACACGATGTACGTCACCGAGCTCGTCGCACCCGACACGGTCAACACCATGCCCGAGAAGACCTTGGAGGCGACGGCTGACCACGGGGAGATCACCGGCGACACGGTGACGGGGAGCTACGCCGAGTCGAGCGAGGTCCTCGACACCCTCGAACGCCTGGGCATCTCCTATGCCGAGGTGGTCGCGAAGCTGGAGAAGGAAGGCGTCGCGAAGTTCGAGAAGTCCTGGGGCGAGCTGCTCGACCAGGTGCGCAGCGAGATCGAGAAGGCCACCGCGTGAGCACCCTGGATGTCGCCGCAACCGGTGCGGCCGCCGAGGCCATCGCCGCCCAGGTTCCGACCCTCGTCGCCGAGCAGGTGGCCAGCCGGCTCTTCGCACAGGACCACACGCTGTGGGGCGAAGCGGCCGAGGCGGAGGCGGGAAAGCGCCTGTCCTGGACCGGGCTCCCCCGCTCCAGCCGCCCCCTCATCGGGGAGATCGCCGCACTCCGCGACGAGCTGGCAGCGGTCGGCTTTGACCGGGTCGTGCTGTGCGGCATGGGCGGCTCCTCACTGGCCCCCGAGGTCATCTGTGCCACCGCGGGCGTTCCCCTGGTCGTCCTGGACTCCTCCGACCCGGACGTCGTGCGAGCCGCTCTGACCGACCTGCAGCGCACCATCGTCGTCGTGTCGAGCAAGTCCGGGTCGACCGTCGAGACCGACAGCCAGCGCCGTGCCTTCGAGCAGGCGTTCCGCGACGCGGGCATCGACCCGACGACGCGGATGGTGGTCGTGACCGACCCGGGAAGCCCGCTCGAGCAGACGTCCCGCTCGGCCGGGTTCCGGGTCGTCGCGGCCCACCCCGACGTCGGTGGTCGCTACAGCGCGCTCACGGCATTCGGCCTGGTCCCCAGTGGGCTCGCCGGCGCCGACCTGGAAGCCCTGCTCGACGACGCGGAGGCGGTCGCCGACCTGCTCGGCGCCGACGACGAGGCCAACCCCGCCCTGCGCCTCGCGGCCGCCATGGCCGGCACCACCCCGTTGCGCGACAAGCTGGTCCTGGTCGACGCCGGCACCGAGAACGTCGGTTTCGGAGCCTGGGCCGAACAGCTCATCGCAGAGTCCACCGGCAAGGAGGGCACCGGCATCCTGCCCGTCGTCGCGATCGGTGACGCACCCGCCCACACCTACGACGACGCCACCGTCGTCCACCTCGTGGCGACCGACGACGACGGCGAGGCCCCGACCGGCGCCTCCGCGGTGGTCGTCGCCGGCCCGCTCGGCGCACAGATCATGCTCTGGGAGGCCGCGACCGCCGTCGCGGGCCGACTCCTGCGGATCAACCCCTTCGACCAGCCCGACGTGGAGAGCGCGAAGTCCGCGGCGCGCGAACTGATGGACTCCGGCATCGACGACGGCGATGCGCCGGCCTTCACCGACGGCCCGGTGCAGGTGCGTGCCCTGGGCGGCGACTGGCTGGGCGACGCCACCTCTGTCGATGCGGCCGTGGCAGCCCTGTTGTCCCAGCTCGACGGCGAGCACGGCTACACCGCCGTCATGGCCTACCTCGACCGAGAGGCCGACGCAGACTTCGAGCACGTCGCTCGCGAGCTCTTCGACCGTACCGGGCGACCTGCCACGTTCGGCTGGGGTCCCCGGTTCCTGCACTCCACGGGTCAGTACCACAAGGGTGGCCCGGGCACCGGCGTCTACGTGCAGATCACCGCGGCCCCCCACGAGGACCTCGCCGTGCCCGGCCGTGACTTCACCTTCGGGCAGTTCATCGCGGCGCAGGCCGGTGGCGATGCCGCGGTGCTTGCCGACCACGACCGCCCCGTCCTCCGACTGCACCTCACGCAGCACGACGCCGGGCTGGCCGCGGTGCGGGCCGCGCTCGCAGGCGGTGACCAGTGACCCCAGCCAGGGTCGCACCCGGTGTCAACCCCCTGCGGGACCCCCGCGACAAGCGGCTGCCCAAGATCGCCGGTCCCAGCTCGCTGGTGCTCTTCGGGGTGACCGGCGACCTGGCGAGCAAGAAACTCATGCCCGCGATCTACGACCTCGCGAATCGCGGGCTCCTCCCCCCCGGCTTCTCCCTGATCGGCTTCGCCCGGCGTGACTGGGAGCACCAGGACTTCGGCAAGGTCGTCTACGAGGCGGTCCGGGAGCGATCGCGCACGCCGTTCCGCGAAGAGGTCTGGCGGGCCCTCGCCGACGGCATCCGGTTCGTGCCCGGGACCTTCGACGACGACGCCGCCTTCGACCTCCTCGCGACCACGGTCAGCGAGCTCGACCAGCAGCGCGGCACCGGGGGCAACCACGCGTTCTACCTCTCGATCCCGCCGTCGTTCTTCGCCACCGTATGCCAGCAGCTCGAGCGGTCGGGCCTGTCGACACCCCGTGCCGGGTCCTGGCGACGCGTGGTGATCGAGAAGCCCTTCGGGCACGACCTCGCCTCGGCCCGCGAGCTCAATGCCATCGTCGAGAACGTCTTCCCCGCGGACTGCGTCTTCCGGATCGACCACTACCTCGGCAAGGAGACGGTGCAGAACCTCCTGGCGCTGCGCTTCGCGAACCAGATGTTCGAGCCGGTCTGGAACGCCAACTACGTCGACCACGTGCAGATCACCATGGCCGAGGACATCGGCATCGGCGGCCGCGCCGGCTACTACGACGGCATCGGTGCCGCCCGAGACGTCATCCAGAACCACCTCCTGCAGCTCCTCGCGCTCACTGCCATGGAGGAACCGGTGTCCTTCGACGCCCAAGGTCTGCGGCTGGAAAAGGAGAAGGTGCTCTCGGCGGTGCGCCTCCCCGACGACATCGGTGCGGCCACCGCCCGCGGGCAGTACGCGCAGGGGTGGCAGGGCGGGGAGAAGGTCGTCGGCTACCTGGATGAGGACGGCGTCGCAACCGACTCCTGCACCGAGACGTATGCCGCGGTGCGCCTGGACATCGACACCCGCCGATGGGCGGGGGTCCCGTTCTACCTGCGGACGGGCAAGCGCCTGGGCAAGCGGGTCACCGAGATCGCCGTGGTCTTCAAGCAGGCCCCGCACCTTCCGTTCAACCACACCGCGACCGAGGAGCTGGGCCAGAACGCCATCGTGATCCGGGTGCAGCCCGACGAGGGCGTCACCCTCCGCTTCGGCGCCAAGGTGCCCGGAGCCCAGATGGAGGTGCGCGACGTGACGATGGACTTCGGCTACGGTCGCGCATTCACCGAGTCCTCGCCCGAGGCCTACGAGCGACTCATCCTCGACGTGCTGCTGGGCGAACCGCCACTCTTTCCCCGGCACGAGGAGGTCGAGCTGTCCTGGCAGATCCTTGACCCGATCGAGCGGCACTGGGCCAGGCGCGGTCGGGCCCCCGAGCAGTACACCGCCGGGGGCTGGGGCCCACCCGGCGCCGACGAGATGATGCGCCGTGACGGCCGCCAGTGGAGGCTTCCGTGATCGTCGACCTGCCCAGCACCACGACAGCAGCCGTCTCCAAGAAGCTCGTCAGCCTGCGGGCGAACACCGGCTCGATGGCCCTCTCGCGCGTGCTGACCCTCGTCGTCGTGGTCGAGGAGTCCGACGCGGAGGAGGCCATCGAGACCGCGAACGACGCGAGTCGTCAGCACCCGTCGCGCATCATCGTCGTCGTCACGAGCAACCGCCGTGGAGCGGCCCGGCTCGACGGACAGATCCGCCTCGGCGGGGATGCCGGGGCCTCCGAGGTCGTGGTGCTGCGGCTCTACGGGCCGCTGGCCTCTCAGGGCCGGGCTGTCGTCACGCCCCTCCTGCTCGCCGACTCCCCCATCGTGGTGTGGTGGCCCGTCGAGGCACCCAAGAACCCGGGCGCCGACCCGATCGGCGACATGGCCCAACGTCGGGTGACCAACGCCTCTCGCTCGACTGGCGCGCCCCGCACCGTGCTCCGGAAGCTGGCCGGGGCCTATGCCGCAGGCGACACCGACCTGGCTTGGGCCCGCATCACGATCTGGCGCGGGCTGATCGCCGCGGCCTTGGATCAGCCTCCCTTCGAGAAGGTCACCGCCGCGACCGTCGTCGCTGCACCGGACTCCCCCTCCGGTGACCTCCTCGCGGGGTGGCTCGCCGATCGGCTGAAGTGCCCGGTGTCTCTGGCCCGGTCCCGGACCGGTACGGGGGTCATCTCCATCCGCCTGGAGCGAGCGAGCGGCACAGTCGACCTGGTGCGCCCGCACGGCAGCAACACGGCGATCCTCGCCCAACCGGGCCAGCCCGACCGCACCATCGCTCTGCCCCATCGCGGCGACGCGGAGTGCCTCGCCGATGAGTTGCGCCGCCTCGACCCCGACGAGGTCTACCGCGACGCCCTCACCGTCGGTCTTCCCGCGGTGAACGCCACCCGGCGCACGGCGAGCGACGCAGTGGCTGCCGGCCTGGCGCCGTCGGTCCCCGAGGCCGAGCGCACCGCAACGAGGTTGCGTCGCGCAGCGAGTGCCACCGCGAGCGTCGAGATGGTCGAGAAGATGCCGATGCCGAAACGGTCCGACGACCCCGGTGTCGTCAAGAAGGCCGCCGCGACGAAGCTGGCGGAGGTCGAGGAGAAGAGCAGATGAACGAGTCCACGGTGGTCGTGCACCCCACCCGGCAGTCGCTGTCCGATGCCGCAGCAGCCCGGTTGGCTCTCGCGGTCCTCGATGCCCAGTCGGCCCGGGGAAGCGCCCACATCTCGATGACCGGAGGGTCGATGGGCTCGGAGATCATCTCCTCGCTCGTGCGCTCCCCCTCGAGTGCCGCCGTCGAGTGGTCGGCTGTGCACGTCTGGTGGGGTGACGAGCGCTACCTCCCCGCAGGTGACGCCGACCGAAACGACACCCAGAACGACGTCGCGGGCCTCTCCGCGCTCGGGCTCGACCAGGCCAAGGTGCACCGGGTCGCGGGCCCGGACACCACGACCGACGCCGAGGAGAGCGCCGCTGAGTACGCCACGACACTGCGTGATCTCGGCGGCGGGATGTTCGACGTCATGGTCCTCGGGGTCGGTCCCGACGGACACGTCGCCTCGCTCTTCCCGCACCACCCCGCCGCAGGCACCACCGGTGTGCCCACCGTCGCCGTGCACGACTCACCCAAGCCCCCCCCGGATCGGGTGTCCCTCACCCGGGAGTGCCTGGAGCGTTCCCGCCAGGTGTGGTTCCTCGTCAGTGGGTCCGACAAGGCCGACGCGGTGCGCCGAGGCGTCACGGGTGCGCCGTTCGAGACCACCCCCGCCGCTCACGTGCACGGCACCCGGGCCACGGTGTGGCTCATCGACGCGGACGCCGCTTCTGACCTGGACCGGGGCTGAGGTCTCGCCATGGGACTGTTCGACCGGCTGAGGGGTCGCGACGGAGCGCCGGAGCCTGACCCGCCAGACGCACCACCCCCTCAGGATCCCGCTGAACCGCTCGAAGAGATCGGCACCCGGCCGCCCACACCGGTCGAGCGGGAGCAGCTCGACGCGACCCGGGCCCACTTCGCCGAGCACCGGATCGACCCGAGCGACCTCGCCAGCATCGCGGCGGCGTATGAGAGGGCCCTCTCCCGCGCCGAGGATGACGAAGCCGGCGCTGCGGTCGAGGTGGTGGCGGTCGCCCTGGGCGACCACCTCGTCGAGCACGGGGGTTACCGCTGGGTCATGAGCAGTGACCCGTTCGGCACGGACCTCGCGGTGGCGCCACCAAGAAGGGGCGCGCCGGTGGTGACCCGCACCCTGGTTGCGGTGCGCTGGATGGCGCGGGAGTCTGGGTGGCTGACCGGCGTCGCCCAGCACCTCACCCGGGCCGGTCGCGCCTAGCTCAGCGGACCTACTGGATCAGGCCGCGGTCGCGCAGCGTCTGCAGCGCCTCGTCCAGGATCGCCTCGCCGTCGACGTCGGAGCGACGCTCCTTGACGTATGCGAGGTGGGTCTTGTAGGGCTCGACCTTGGTCCGGGCCGGCGGGTTGTCCCGGTCCTGTCCGGCGGGGTAGCCGCAGCGCGGACAGTCCCACTGCTCGGGGATCGCCAGACCCGCCTCCTGGGAGAAGCTGGGGCGGGTCTCGTGACCGTTGGCGCACCAGAACGGGACGTGCACCCGAGGGGCAACCTCGCCGCGCTCGGCCTCGCCCATCGGTCCTGCGCCGACGCGCGACCCGCGGATCGCGTTTCCACCTGCCATGTGCTGATCTCCTCCGACTCAGGCGAAGCGCTCGAGGACGCCGATTCCGACGACGCACGTGAACCAGACCACTGCTACCGCGACCGTGATCCGGTCGAGGTTCTTCTCGGCCACCGACGAGCCGCCCAACGAGCTCGACATGCCGCCCCCGAACATGTCCGAGAGGCCGCCTCCCTTGCCCTTGTGGAGCAGGATGAGGAACGTGAGGAACAGGCCACCGAGGACCAGGAGGACCTGGAGGCCGATGCGAACCGCTTCCACGGAGAACCCTTCGTTCGGGGTCGGGGGGACAACCGCTACAGGATACCCGCTCGGGGCGGGTGCCGCGCTCAGGCCGTCGTGAGGTGGTCGCGGAACCGGCAGATCGCCGCGAACTCCGCGGCATCCAGGGATGCCCCACCCACGAGGGCGCCGTCGACGTCGTCCTTGCCCATGATGGCGGCGACGTTCCCCGACTTGACCGAGCCCCCGTAGAGCACCCGGATCCCGTCCGCGATGTCGGCGCCGAAGAGATCGGCCAGGGTGCCCCGGATGGCGGAGCACACCTCCTGGGCATCCTCCGGCGTGGCGACCTCGCCCGTGCCGATGGCCCAGATCGGCTCATAGGCGACGACGACGGTCTTCGCGTGCTCCTCCGGGAGGCCCTCGAGCGCAGCTCGCACCTGCGCGACGACGTGGGACACGTGGGCGCCGGACTGGCGCACCTCGAGCCCCTCCCCGCAGCAGAAGATCGGGGTGATCCCGTGACGGAAGGCAGCCCGGACCTTGGTGCCGACCACCTCATCGGTCTCGCCGTGACCCTCTCGGCGTTCGCTGTGCCCGACGGCGACATAGCTGCAGCCGAGCTTGGCGAGGAAGGCGCCACTGATGTCACCGGTGTGGGCGCCGGAGTCGTGCGGGGACAGGTCCTGGGCCCCGTGCTTCAGCTCGAGGCGGTCCCCGTCGATCAGGGTCTGCACGCTGCGGATGTCGGTGAACGGTGGGAGGACGACGACCTCGACGGCGCCGAAGTCGTGTCGGCCGTCCTTGAGGGTCCAGTCGAGCTTCTGCACGAGGTGGGTGCCCTGGAGGTGGTCCAGGTTCATCTTCCAGTTCCCCGCCATGAGGGGGGTGCGGCCGGTGGCCATGGGTCAGTTCTCCTTCGTGAGGATGGCGATGCCCGGGAGCTCCTTGCCCTCCAGGTATTCCAGTGATGCGCCGCCGCCGGTGGAGATGTGACCGAACCGGTCGTCGGTGAAGCCCAGCTGCCGCACTGCTGCCGCCGAGTCCCCGCCACCCACGACGGTGAGCCCTCCGGATGCCGTGACATCCGCGAGTGCCTGGGCCACCGCCTTGGTGCCCGCGGCGAAGGGCTCCATCTCGAAGGCCCCCATCGGCCCGTTCCAGAACACGGTGCGGGTGTCCGCGAGCTTCCCGGCATACAGCTTGGCCGACAGGGGGCCGATGTCGAGCCCGATCATGTCGGCAGGAATCGCGTCCGCGGCGACGGTGACGACGTCGGTCTCGGCCGAGAACTCCGCCCCACACACGATGTCGACGGGGAGCACGATCTCCACCCCGGTCGTCTCCGCACGGGCGAGGTAGCCCTTGCACGCGTGAACGCTGTCGGCGTCGAAGAGGCTCTTGCCGATCTCCAGCCCCTGGGCGGCG
>JBDSVV010000205.1:0-2708 GCA_039927035.1 Ornithinibacter sp.
TCGAGCGGCACCAGCCCCAGCGAGTCCGCGGCCAGGTTCGCCGTCGGGTAGCCCATCCCCCGCCCGCGGTGGTTGCCGTGGACCACGGTGCCGACGACCCGGTGCGGACGCCCCAGGATTCGGGCCGCCTCCACGACGTCACCTGCCCGGAGGTGGGCGCGGACCACGGTGGAGGAGTAGCGCTCGCCGTCGCCGCCGACGTCGTCCAGGGCGATCACCTCGAAGCCGAACTGCTCCCCGAGGTCGGCGAGCATCGAGACGTCACCGGAGTTGCGGTAGCCGAAACGGGTGTCCATGCCCACGACGACCGAGCGGGCGTCAAGACCGCGGATCAGCACCGAGCGCACGAAGTCCTCCGGGCTCTGCTGGGCGAACTCCGTCGTGAACTGCAGGACGAGCAGGCCGTCGATCCCGGACTGCGCCAGGAGCGCGTCACGGACAGCACCGGGTGCGATGAGGTCCGGCGCCCGCTCCGGGTGCAGGAAGGCCACCGGGTGCGGGTCGAAGGTGATGGCGACGGCGGGCAGGCCGAGCCGCAGCCCGGCCTCGACGACCGCGGTCAGCACCGCCTGGTGCCCGCGGTGGACGCCGTCGAAGTTGCCGAGCGTGACGACGCAGGGGCGCAGGGCCTCGGGAGTCTTGGCGGTGTCGTTCCAACGGTGCACGGGACCACTCTACGAAGTTGACGGGGCGAACACGACGAGGCTGCGCGCGCTCGAACCGGACTCGTCCAGCATCGCGACGAGGGTGCCGTCCTCGGAGATCGCTGCGACCGGTTCACAGCGACCCGGATCGGATGACGCGAGCCGCTGCCCGAACCCCAGGGTGCGGGCCTGCGCGGCGCTCACCTCCCGCACCGGGAAGGCGGCGCGGGCGGCATCCGCGAGCGGTATGACGGGCATCGAGCGACCCTGGCGCGCCTCCAGGTCTGCGAGCGCGTACGCCGACGCGAGGTCGAAGCCACCCACCCTGGTGCGGCGCAGTGCCACGAGGTGGCCGCCGCACCCCAGCGCCGAGCCGAGGTCGCGGGCCAGGGCTCGGACGTAGGTGCCCGAGGACACGCTCACCTCCACGTCGACGTCGAGCACCGGGATGCCGTCGACCTCCAGGGCACGGGTGCCCAACAGCTCGAAACGGGAGACCATCACGGGACGCGCCGCGAGGTGGACCTCCTCACCCTCGCGCACCCGGTGGTAGGCGCGCTGACCGTTGACCTTGATCGCACTCACCGAGCTCGGCACCTGGTCGAGCGGCCCCTTGAGGGTGTGGATCGCTGCCTCGAGGGCGGCACGCTCGATGCCGACGGCGCCGGGTGCGGAGGTCACCTGGCCCTGCGCGTCGTCGGTGACCGTGCCCTGGCCCAGCCGCACGGTGGCGCTGTAGTCCTTGTCGCACCCGACGAGGAAGGTGAGCAGCCGGGTCGCCCGGCCCACCCCCAGCACGAGCACGCCGGTGGCCATCGGGTCCAGCGTGCCGGCGTGGCCGACCTTGCGGGTGGCGCACAGCCGTCGGGCCCGCGCCACGACGTCGTGGCTGGTCCACTCCTGTGGCTTGTCGACGACGAGGATGCCGTCGGCCGTCGGCGTGGCCGGCGACGTCATGAAACCGGCCTCAGGCCGGGTCCTCGGAGGATCGGGCGTCGTCGTCGGCCTCCTCCTCGCGCTCCTTGCGGTAGGGGTCGGCGTCGCCGGCATAGCGGGCCCCCGTCGCGGAACGAGCCACTTCCGCGTCTCGCTCCTTCGCAGCCTTGAGCAGGTCCTCGAGGTGCGCGGCGTTCTCCGGGATGGCGTCGGCGATGAACTCCAGCGTCGGCGTGAGCCGGATGCCGAGCTGCCCGCCCACGAAGGAGCGCAGCTTCCCCTTGTTTGTCTCGAGCAGGGACGCGGTCCGGTGGCGCTGGGCCTCGTCACCGAAGACGGTGTAGAAGAGCGACGCGTGCTGCAGGTCGCCGGTGACGCGCACGTCGGTGACGGTGACGAACCCGAGGTCGGGGTCCTTGATGATCGACTCGAGGTTCGCTGCGGTCAGGGTCTTGATCCGGTCAGCGATCTTGTGGGCGCGGGCGGTGTCGGCCACGGCTCCTCCTTGGGTCGTCGGGGCGGCCCCGTCGGGACGGGGGCGGGAGGGTCCAAGCCTAACGACCGGACCGGCATCCGGCTGACGCGCAGGCTCCCTCGGCCGAGCACGGCGGCACGTGAGCACCCCACCGGACTCGCCGCCCGGGGCTCGGCGCGAAGAAACCCCGGTGGGACATGGGAAGTCCTCCCTTGTCCCACCGGGGTTTCGGGATCACCCCCCAATGCCGGGCGCGATTCAGGCGCGGGGCTTCTCCCTCATCTCGTACGTGGCGATCAGGTCGCCGAGCTGGAGGTCGTTGTAGCTGCCGAGGTTGATACCGCACTCGAAGCCGTCGCGCACCTCCGTCACGTCGTCCTTGAAGCGGCGCAGACCGGCGATCTCGACGTTCTCGGAGATCACCACACCCTGGCGGGTGATCCGTGCCCTCGTGCCGCGCTTGATCTCGCCGCTGCGCACGATGGAACCGGCGATGTTGCCGAACTTGCTGCTCCGGAAGATCTCGCGGATCTCCGCGGTGCCGAGCTCGACCTCCTCGAACTCCGGCTTGAGCATGCCCTTGAGCGCCTGCTCGATCTCCTCGATCGCCTTGTAGATCACCGAGTAGTAGCGGATCTCCACACCCTCGCGCT
>JBDSVV010000206.1:0-6262 GCA_039927035.1 Ornithinibacter sp.
AGATGTTCGAGATCGACGGCGTCGAGCTGGAGTTCACGCAGGACGGCATCGAGGCCGTGGCCGACCAGGCACTCGCCCGGGGCATCGGGGCCCGCGGGCTGCGCGCGATCATGGAGGAGGTCCTCCTTCCCGTGATGTTCGACGTGCCCAGCGACGACGAGATCGCCCGGGTCGTCATCAGCAGGGACGTCGTGCTCAAGAACGTCAACCCCACGATCGTGCGGCATGACGAGCTGGAGTCAGGTCGCAAGCGCGCTCCGCGCAAGCGCTCCGCCTGAGACAGAGGGGGAGTCGGAGCCCTCAGGTGCGCCGGCTCGACAGGTGCAGCTGGCCCGTGACCCCCGCCAGGAGGATGAGCCCCACAGCGAGCACCCACGGCCCCGCGTCGAGCGGGGTCCTGCTCGCCAAGGCTCCGAGACCTGCCGCCAGGATCGCGGACCAGGCCAGGAATGCCGCGTGGCTCAGCCAGCGGAGGGCGGTCGGGGTGGGGAGCGCCGCCCGCACCGGCCACGCCCCGAGGAGGGAGAGGGTGAGGTGTGTGGCGCAGACGGCGATCGCTGCGACCGCTGCCAGCGCCCAGTCCGCGGCCGTCTCGGGGGAGTGACCGGCGGTCGCCACCACGGCCACCTGGGTCAGCACCAGCGCGAGCGCGCCCCACCCGCCGGGCCGGAGCAGACCCCAGGTCGTCACGGCGGCCAGCAGGAGCGCGGCGACGGCGAGCAGCCCGAGCATCAAGGTCGTGACCACGCCGAGCACTACGAGGTCGGCGAGAACAACGACTGCGAGCGCCACGGTGCGCCATCGCGCTGCAGGGATCACCGCGCCACCACCCTCGGGGCCCGGGCGCGCCTGCTGACGCCACGCAGCACGGCATCGAGTGATCCGGCCCCCTGCCACCTGATGACGGGCACGCCGAGGTCGGTGCAGGCCCGCACCTCACGTTCGCGCTCCAGGAGTCGAAGTCTCCAGACCGCCGAGGCGAGCCGGTCCTCGGTGACCCCGGTGGCCGCGCGAACCGGCGGCCCATGTGGGTCGGGCGCGAGGAGCTCGGGCGGCAGGGTGTCGATGACGATCACGACGTGCCCACGCCGGGAGAGGCGCACCGCCTGCGCCAGCGCCTCCGGCGACACCAAGGCTGAGAGCAGGACGACGAGGGCCCCCGGGTCGGCGCCACGGCGCAGTTGGGCGCGCAGGGCCTTCTCCTCCCCGACGGTGCCCCGGCTGGGTGCGGCACGGCCCAGGGCCAGGAGGATGCGGGCCAGCTGGTGGTGCCCACCGACAGCCGGCACCTCCACGAACTCCGCCCCGCCGAGTACCGAGAGGCCGACCCGGTCACCGGTGGAGAGGTAGTGCGCGGCGACCGCCCCTGCGGCCTCGACGGCGATGTCCTGGCTGGTCACCAGCCCGAGCTCGAGGTCCCGTTCCCCCAGGTCGCGGATCGCGTCGACGACGACGAGCACCTCCGCGTCCTGGTCGGCGTAGGTCGTCGTGACGTGGAGCGTGCCGGAACGCAGCGAGACGGGCCAGTTGATCCGGCGCAGCCGGTCCCCGGAACGGAAGGCACGGATGTCGGCCAGCTCGGAGCCACCACCGGGGCGGCTCGATCGGTGCGCTCCCACCAGGCCGACAGGGTGCGGGAGCGAGCCGCGAGCCGTGAAGCTTCCCGGGACGGGCACCGTTGCCACCGTCTCGGTGGCCTGCGTCGGCCAGACCCAGACGAACGCCGCGAAGTCGCCGAAGGCACCCACCTGAGCAGGACCGAGGCGTCGCACCCCCCAGCGGTCGCAGCGCACCCCCACCCCGAGCGGCACGGAGCGGGCGGCCGAACGGACGGCAGAGTGGGCGGCGGAGTGGGCTGCGGACTGGGCGTCGGCCGCCACGTGGCCGTGCCCCGGCGTGGTGGTGGCCCACCGGTCCCCGGACAGGTTGCCGACCACGTCGCGCAGCCCCTCCACCGCAGTGACGTCGACCCGCCAGGTCAGCGACTCACCCTCACGCACGAGGGGCTCGCTCACCGCACTGGTGGCCGAGGGCGCCTGTGTCGGGCGGGTGCTCATCGCCCACACCACCATGACGGCGAGCGGTGTCACGAGCACGGCGACGTCCGCCCGCCCGGCGATCGCCGCGAAGACCAGGAAACCCAGCCCGATGGCGAAGGCCCTGCCGAAGGATCGGGTCGGACGCCACACGGTGCTCACCTCGGGCGCACGGCGATGCGCGGTGTCGCGACGCTCCGGAGCACGTCGGCGACGACGCTGCCCGCGCTGATCTCACTCATCCACAGCTCCGGGCGCACGACCACCCGGTGCTCCAGCACCGATCCGGCGACGGCCTTGACGTCGTCAGGGGTGACGTAGTCGCGGCCACGCACCACGGCATACGAGCGGCTCACGAGCATCAGCGCCAGCGACCCCCGCGGGGAGGCTCCCATGAGGGAGTGATCGTGCTCCCGGGTCGCCCGGGCCAGCGCCACGCAGTAGCGGCCGACCTCGGGCGAGACCGAGACGTCCTCCATCGCGTCCTGGAGGGCGACCAGCTCGGCTGCGTCGATCACCCGCGCCGCCCGCTGGTCCTCGCGGCGCCGCGCCATGCGGCGCCCGAGCACCTCCCACTCCTCCTCCGCGGTGGGGTAGCCGAAGCTCACCCGCACGAGGAACCGGTCGAGCTGTGCCTCGGGGAGCGGGTAGGTGCCCTCGTACTCGACCGGGTTGGCCGTCGCGAGCACGTGGAAGGGGCGCGGCAGCGCGAAGGTCTGCCCCTCCACCGTCACCTGGTGCTCCTGCATCGCCTCGAGCAGGGCGGACTGGGTCTTGGGCGGGGTGCGGTTGATCTCGTCGGCGAGCAGCAGGCCGGTGAAGATCGGGCCCTTCCGGAACTGGAACTCCGACGTGCGCTGGTCGAAGATGAACGACCCGGTGAGGTCCGCCGGCAGCAGGTCGGGGGTGAACTGTGCCCGGGTGAAGTCCAGGCCCAGTGTCTGGGCGAAGGTCCGGGCCGCGAGCGTCTTGCCGAGCCCGGGGAAGTCCTCCATCAGCACGTGCCCACCAGCGAGGATGCCGGCCAGCACCACCTCGGTGGCCGAGCGCTTGCCGACGACGACGGTGTCGACCTCGTCGAGGACTGCCGTGATGCGTTGGTGGGCGGTGGGGATGTCGGTCATGGCGTCCTTCGGGGGATGAGGCTCTCGAGGTCGGTGATGACGCGATCGACCTCGTCGAGGTCGAGGGGCCGCGGGGGGTCGGCGAGGTAGCGGGTCAGGGTCGTGCTCGGCCCGGGTGCGGGTGAGTCCGGGCCCGGCCCCCTCGATCGGGTGCTCACGCGGTCCTGCGCGAGGGCGCGGACCAGGGCCTGGAGCCGCTCGGGTGCGCCGGGGTCCACCCCGCTGGGATCGAGAAGCAGTCGGAGCCGGGCGACTCCCGGCTCGGGTGGCACCTCATCGGCCCGCTTGGGTTGCCAGTCCCAGTCGATGCCGTCGTCGCGCAGGAGCGGGATGCCGGTCAGCAGCAGGCCGATGACCACGGCCCCGGTCGCGATGGCCAGCAGGGCCACGGAGCCGCGAAGTGCCACGGCGAGCACCAGGCCCGCGAGCCCGATGGCCGTGAACGAGGCGACTCGATAGGTGGTTCTGCGCTCAGCCACGACGTGCCTGCCGGGCTCCGGGCGTGAGCGACCTGAGGTCGGCGTCGAGGGACTGGTGGGCAGCCTCGGCGCGGGCCCGGTCGGCCTCGGTCAGGTCGTGGCGGGAGTATCTGGCCTCGCGGTAGAGCGCAGCGAGGTCGCCGAGCGCTTCCTGGTCGACGGCGAACCGGTGGAGCACGTCGAGGGTGACCTCGGTGGACGTGCGTGAGGCGACAAGGGGCACCCCTGCACCGGCCAACGTCGCCTCCAGCAGGCTCCACGCCCGGATGATCCCCTCGGCCGGTGAGCCCGCTGCCAGCGCGTCGAGCCGGTCGTCGGTGCCCCCTGACACCGCGAGGGCGATGGCCTGAAGGTCTGGCGCGAGGTCGGCGTCGGCGTCGGGCGCCACCCTCCTGTTCCGCCAGGCAGCGATCGCGGCCCGCAGCACGAGCAGGCCCGCAGCCACCGCGACGAGGACGAGCACGAGCACCGTTGACCACCCCACGATGCCTGCCACGAGGTCGCTCGTCGGACGGCCCGACCCGGTGGTTGGCGGGAGGGCGAGGTCGACACCTCGCTGGATCTGCTCGTCCACCGGCGGCGGGTTCCGGGCGCGGTCCTGGGCATCGGGCAGGCGGATCACCCCATCGGGTCGTGGGACCGCGGCAGCCCAGATGGTGAGCACGATCGCGGCCGCGCCGAGGCAGGCCACCACGGGCCGAGCGGACGCGGTGGCCACCAGTGACCGGGATGACGCCATGGGAGAAGGGAACCAGACTCCCGGGCGCGGAGCGCCCGAAATCGCCCTTCGATGTCGGCTCGAACGACCCGATCCGCCCAGCGCCGCGCTGCGAGCTCGAGGACATGCTGGGCAGGTGCTGGCGCCACAGGACCCGGTGCAGTCACCATAGGGGCGTGGCGACCGCATTCCGACTCCGTGCCGGCGACGTCGGCCCCGTCCAGCAGTCGCCCGTGACGTGCGGGTCGGCCTGCCTCACCGTGGCTCGGATGCTCGTCGACCCGGTCTTCGCCTCGTGGGTCAACACCGGCGCCCCCAACCCCCCGGGCTCCCCGCCCGGCAGCACGGGAGCCGAACGGTTCGCGGCATACGAGCGGGTCGTGATGCGCCGCACCAACGGCCTGTCGGTGCGCCCCGGGCACCTCAACGCCCCGTGGCCACGCGGCCTCGGCACCCCACCGTGGGGAGCCAGGGCAGAGCTGGAGCTCGGCGCCGCGCGCGCCGGCACACGATACGTCGTCGACCTGTTCCGCACCGATGACGCAGAGGCGCTGCGGGAGGCCTTCGACACCCTCGTGGCCGTGGTCGCCGAGGGTGAGCCGGGCCTGCTCTACGTCGGGAACCTGCTCAGCCCGCGCCACGTGGTGCTGGTGCTCCCCGGGGACGGCGACCGGCAGCTCGACGTCTATGACCCGGCGAGCGGCCGGGTGGACCACCTCAGGCGCGATGTGGTGATCGAGCGCCGAGTACGCCTGTCCGGGTGGGACGTCCCATGGCTCGCCGTGCGCCCGACCGGGCTGCGCACGATCCGGTTCCCGGCGTATGCCGGTGGGCTGGGCGCCGCTCCGGCCTGATCGACGGGGTGGGGTCAGGCGGTCGGCTTGGCCACGGCCACGAGCTCGACGTCGCGGGCGCCGATCTCCGCACCGGTGACGTAGTCCAGGATGCCGGTGAGCTTGCCGGCCGCACGCAGGTCGGCCTCCGCGGTCCGCACCAGGGTGAGCGACTCGTCCGGGCCGAGGAGCGTCATCGAGGGCACCTCGGCGCGCATCCCCACCTTCGCCTCCGACTTGGCCTTGCGGATCGTCGCGAGGGCCGAGCCGACCACGCCCACCATGCTCGCGTCGCCACCGGAGGGCAGCTCGGCCGCCGTCGGCCAGGCCTCGCGGTGCACCGATCCCTCGTGGGTCCAGGACCAGACCTCCTCGGTGACGTAGGGCAGCACCGGCGCGAACAGCCGAAGCGCCACGTCCAGGGCGAGGCGCAGCGTCGCACGGGCACTTGCGGCCCCTTCCGCGCCCCTGGAGCCGTAGGCCCGGTCCTTGACGAGCTCGAGGTAGTCGTCGCAGAAGCTCCAGAACCAGGACTCGGTGACCTCCAGGGCCTTGGTGAAGTCCCATGCCTCGAAGCCGGTCGTGGCCCGCGCCACGACGTCACGCAGCCCGGCGAGGAGAGCCTGGTCGAGCGGGTCGGTCACGCGGGCCGCGAGGTCACCCTCCACCTCGCCGAAGGACAGCGCGAACTTGCTCGCGTTGAGCACCTTGATGGCGAGCCGACGCCCCACCTTCATCTGACCGACGTCGTAGGCCGCGTCGGCGCCGAGCCGGCCGCTGGCCGCCCAGTAGCGGATCGCGTCGGCCGAGTGCTCCTTCACGACGTCCTCGGGGGTGACGACGTTGCCCTTGGACTTGCTCATCTTCTTGCGGTCGGGGTCCAGGATCCACCCGCTGATCGCCGCGTGCTGCCATGGGACGCAGCCGTGCTCGAAGTGCGCCCGCACGACGGTGGAGAACAACCAGGTGCGGATGATGTCGTGGCCCTGGGGCCGCACGTCCATCGGGAAGACCTTGTCGAACAGCGGGCCGGTGCCCGTTCCGTCGGCGTTGCGCCAACCCGCGGCGATCT
>JBDSVV010000207.1:0-5180 GCA_039927035.1 Ornithinibacter sp.
GCTTGACCGAGATGACCGCGGTCAGGCCCTCTCGCACGTCGTCACCGGTGAGGTTCTCGTCCTTGTCCTTGAGCTGGTTCTGCTTGCGCGCGAAGTCGTTGATGAGCTTGGTCAGCGCCGCGCGGAACCCCTCCTCGTGGGTGCCACCCTCGTGGGTGTTGATCGTGTTGGCGTAGGTGTGCACCGACTCGCTGTAGGCGGTGGTCCACTGCATCGCCAGCTCCAGTGAGAGCGAGCGGGCGTCATCCTCGACCTCGATCGCGATGACCTCGGGGTGCACCGGGTCGCTCTTCTTGGACGTGTTGATGTGGTTGACGTAGTCGACCAGACCGTTGTCGTAGCGGTAGGAGACCGCGCGCGCCGTGACCCGCTTGACGCCGCCGCCCTGTTCCTCGTCCTCGCGGTCCTCCACCTGCGCGATGTCGGCGTCGACCCCGTCGAGGTCGACCTCGTCGCCGGCCGCGCTCTCGGGCACCCGCTCGTCGACGAGGTTGATCGTCAGGCCCTTGTTGAGGAAGGCGTACTGCTGGAATCGGGCGCGGATCGTCTCGTAGTCGTAGACGGTGGTCTCGAAGATCTCCGTGCTGGCCCAGAACGTGATCGTGGTGCCGGTGCGGTCAGTTGCTTCCATCCGCTCCAGCGGGCGCACCGCCACCCCGTGGTCGAAGGACATGCGGTGCGCGAAGCCCTGCTGCCGCACGCACACGTCGAGGCGGGTCGACAGGGCGTTGACGACCGAGGAGCCCACGCCGTGCAGCCCCCCGGACACCTTGTAGCCACCGCCACCGAACTTGCCGCCCGCGTGCAGCTGGGTGAGCACGAGCTCGACGGCGCTGACGCCCTCGGTGGGGTGGATGTCGGTGGGGATGCCGCGCCCGTTGTCCTTGACGCGCACCGCCCCGTCCTCCATGAGGGTGACGTCGATGGTGTCGGCGTAACCCGCAAGGGCCTCGTCGACCGCGTTGTCGACGATCTCCCAGACCAGGTGGTGCAGACCGCGCTCACCGGTGGAACCGATGTACATGCCGGGGCGCTTGCGAACCGCCTCCAGCCCCTCCAGCACCGTGATCGAACCGGCGTCGTATGCCGTTTCCTGGGCGAGCGCTGCCACCGCCTCCGGACCGACGAGGTCGGGGTCGACGAGCTCGGGGGCCAGGGCCGGGGAGGGCGTGTCGGGGACGACGGCCTCAGGGGTCGGGTCAGGTCTCTGCTCCGGGTGCTGCTCCGCCACGGTTCTCCTTCGTCGACGAGGCGCCGGGTGGGACGGCGGCACTCATGGCGCACGCCCGAGGGCGACAGACGCCTCGGGCGTGAAATCTTCCCTGAGTCTACCTGCCACGTCCGTCAACGCATGCCCCGGAGAGGCCCGTGCAGGCACTTTTCCCGCGAACTGGGACCGCTTGCCGACCCCTGCACGCGACCAGCCCCCTCAGACCCGCTGACAGGGCGTGGCAGGTGGGACACCTGCACCGGGACGAAGGCACCGATCCTGCACGCTCCCGCGGCTCCGGCGGCAGCACGAGCTCAGCCCGCCCGGCGACAGACCTGGACCGAGCCCACCGGCTCGAAACCTGCCCGCATCACCGCTCGCACGCTCGGGACGTTCGCCGGGGCGACGCTCGCCACCACCGGCTCCCCGGCGGGAACGAGCCCCCGGGCTGCGCGGGCCAGGAGGGGGCCCACCCCGCGACCGCGCAGGCTCGGCGCCACCTGCAGGCTCATCTCGCACAACCCGCCCAGACCCTGCCCGAGGGTCAGCACGCTGAGGTCGTCGTCGGGGAACCCGAAGATCTCGACGTCGCCGCGGATCTGCAGCGCGTGGCGCACCCGGGGGTGCTCGCGCAGGTCAGGTCGTGGGACGACTCCCGGCTCCCGTTCACCGGTGCCCTCAGCCAGCAACACCGCATCCAGCACATCGACCCACCCGTCGGCACCGGCGAGGCGGATCATGACGCGGGGGTCGTGCGCGTGCCCCCAACCATCAACACCGAGCGCCTCGAGCTCGGCATCGGTGACGTCGTTGGGCGCGCTGACCAGGGCCCGGCCGGTCACCGCGACCACGCCGTGCACGCCGGCGCGCCACGGCTCAACCCGGGCCCACGAGCCGTCGACGGGCGGACGCGAGCCTCGCCAGGCCGCGACGAGCAGGGCAGCGACGCGGTGGGGGGTGGCCTCGCCGGTCATCTCGCGTGGTCGGGCCGTGCAGCCACGGCGGCCTCGAGCATCGAGCGCACGACGTCGGGGACGGGGACCGGATGCCGGGCCTGCCGGTCGATGTAGACCTGCGCCCACCTGCCGTGCGCGGCGACCTCGGGCCGGCCGGGCACGAAGAGCCCGAGCTCGAAGACCACGCTGTGGTTGCCGATCCGCTCGACGCGCACCCCGACCTCGAGGTCACCGGGATAGGCCACCTCGGCATAGAACCGGCAGCTCGACTCGGCGACGACACCGACGACCGGGGCGCTGCTCTCATCGACCCCGGTCTCGCGGATCATCCACGCGTTGAGCGCGGAGTCGAAGAGCTCGTAGTAGACGGCGTTGTTGAGGTGGCCGAACATGTCGTTGTCCGACCACCTCGTCGTCACGGCGGTCAGCTCGTCGACGTCGGCGCGCACCAGATCCCGGGGGTCACTCACCCCCGGATCGTATGCCGGGCGCCGGGTCATGCTTTCGGCCTCTCCAGGCCCAGGGTGCGCTCGAAGAGCGATCGCACGTCCTCGCTGAGGTTGGGCTCCCGGATCTCGACGTCGAGCCGGGGAGAATCGCATCGCACCCCAAAGCAGAAGGTGTCGGGGTGGGCCGCGCCGGAGTCGTTCTCGAGAGCCAGCACCTGGAGTCGGTCCTGCGCCAGGAGCCCTCGCCAGGCACGGGCATCACGCTCCGGCAGCTCGGCGAGGGCGACCGTGCGCTCGCGCCGCAAACCGGCGAAGCCGCCGGTGCGGCGCACGCTCACCTGCGTCTCGGACGTGGGCGCGCTCTCGCCCCCGCTCGGGTCGTCCCGGCCGGGGTCGACACTCGCGTCGCCGGCCTCACCGGTAGACGGCGCGAGGGCCTGCCCAGCTGGCCCGACGGCATACGGCACGCCCACGGCGTCCCACCCCGCCCTGACGGCAGCGACCTGTGCGCCATCAGCCCCGAACCGCGCTGAAGCCGCTGCCACCGTGAGCCCGGCGAAGGTCGTGAAGTCGCAGTCGGCCTTGATCTCCCCGGTGAGCGTGTCGAACCAGATCTGCCCGGCGACCTCCCACGCGGGGCCACCGAGCGTGGTGGCGAGCACGTGGAACGCCTTGTTGGGGATGCCGGAGTTGATGTGCACGCCGCCGTTGTCGTCGGTGGTGTGGACGTAGTGGTCGACGTGCGCCGGCTGTGGGTCGGTGCCCAGCCGCGGGTCGTCGTAGGCCGTGCCGGGCGCCGCCATCGATCGTAGCGCGACCCCCTTGACTCCCGGCGCGAGGAGCTCGGCCCCGATCAGCCAGTCGGCTGACGCGGCATCCTGACCCAGGGCCCGCTGCTTGACGAGCACCCCGAACACGTCGGAGACCGACTCGTTGAGCGCTCCGGACTGCCCCTGGTAGTTCAGCCCCGCGGTGTATTGGGTGACGCCGTGGGCGAGCTCGTGGCCGATGACGTCGAGGCTGCGGGTGAAGGGCAGGAACACCACGCCGTCACCGTCGCCGAAGACCATCTGGGTGCCGTCCCAGAACGCGTTGTCGTAGGTGCGGCTGAAGTGCACGCTCGCGAGCAGCGGCAGCCCCTTTCCGTCGAGGGAGGTGCGCCCGTAGGCGCTCTGCCACAGCTCCCAGGTCGAACCCAGACCGTCATAGGCCTCCGTGACGGCCCGGTCACCAGTGGGCGGGTCACCCTCGGAGCGCACCACGACCCCGGGCAGCGTGGTGCCCTGCCTCGCATCGTGCACCACGCGCACCGGACCCGCTGAGGTGCCGGGCGCGACCCGCTCCGCTGCGGGTCGCGGCGTGGGCCCGGGCCGGGCCTCGGCCGTGCGCACCCCCAACCTGAAGAGCGCGTCGAGGGCGAGGGTGGCATCGGCATGGGCCACGAGCGTCGGGTCCCCCGTGGCGCGCATCGCCTCAAGGACGTAGGACGGCACGATCGCGCAGTGCGCCCGTGTCGAGGGCCCTGCGGCGTGACGCTGGGCGGCGGACTCGGGAGTGGACGGCATCCGACCACCTTGCCGCAGCGAGCCGACGGTGGCACCTCGACACGGGCCAGCACAGCGTGCCGGGCGGTGGGTGCCTCGGGTCAGCCGTGTCAGAGGTCCCCGATCAACGCCGCAGGGCAGCCACCATCCGCTCCTGTGCGACGTCGGAGTGGAACAGGAACCCGGAGATGCGCGCCATCTCCTCCCCGCGGGCGTCGAACGCGGCGAGGACGTCGGTATTCAGCAGGCGCTTGGCCTCCATCAGGCCCTGGCGGGCACCAGACCTGAGGTCATCGAGCACGGCCGCCACCTCGGCATCCATCGACTGCTCATCAGCGACCCGGGTGACCAGGCCGTGCGCCTGCGCCTCGGTCGCCGAGAAGGACCTGCCGGTGAGGAACCAGTCGGATGCCGCCCGCCGAGTCAGCCTGTCGCGCAGGCTGATCGAGATGGCCGCTGCGGCCAGGCCCAGGCGCACCTCGGTGAGCGCGAAGGTGACGTCGTCACGGCACACGACGATGTCGGACGCGGCCACCAGACCGAGCCCACCCGCCCGCACGGGGCCGTCGAGTCGGCAGAGCACCGGCACGGGCAACGCCACGATCGCGCGTTGGAGCGCCACGATGGAGCGCGCACCCTCGACCATGTCGACCGATGCCGCCTCCTTGAGGTCGGCACCGGAGCAGAACACCCGGTGCGAGGAGCGGAGCAGCACCGCGTGCAACGACTCGTCAGCCCCGGCCTCGGCCAGGTGAGCAGCGAGGTCGGCGACCAAGCGCTGGGAGAGGGCGTTTCGGTTGGTCGGGGAGTCCAGGGTGAGCACCGCGATGCGGTCCTCGTCGTGCCGGTGCACCAGTTCGTCAGCCACGCATCGACCCTAGCCCCGCCTCGACCAGCCGGGCATGTCCCCGGCGAGGACCGCCGTCCGCACCGCTCAGCCGTACGTGTCGCGCGGGCCGCGGCCGTCCTGCACCCGGCGCGACCCCCGCGACCACGAGGGGGCGCTGGGCCCGACCACCTT
>JBDSVV010000208.1:0-14546 GCA_039927035.1 Ornithinibacter sp.
ACCGGCAGCGGGTCGAACCCGAAGTCGACGTCCCCGAGGCACGTATCTCCTGGGATGGACGAGGTGCAGACGTGGCGGGTCAGCTCGCCACCGGTGTAATCGAGCTGAATGGCGCTGGCTCCCGTCACCGACGAAGTCGGCAGGGGCGGCACGGTGGAGGGTGACTCTGCCGTCACGATTCTGCCCGATGTGGTGCCACCGCGGCCCGCGATCGCGACGGCACCAGCCACCGACCCCGCGACCACCACCGCAGCCAACCCCGCCGCCCACCACACCCGTGCGGAGCGTCCGAGGAGGCCTTGGTCCGCGGGCTGCTGGGTGGACCGGTCAAAGTCCTGATGCTTGTCCTCTCGCCGAGCGGTCAGGTGCCCGGTGAGGGCGTCCCGCTCCCGGGGAAGCAGCCGGGCCGGCGACAGTCGCCCGTAGACGTCGTTCATCTTCCCGCGCCGTGCGGCACGAGGTAGAACCTTCCTTCGTACGCCGCGAGGCTGCACGCTGCCTTGAGACCGGTCGCGTTCGGATTGGCGCGCAACGTCCACTCACCAGCGAAGATCGTCTTCCCGTCCTGGGTCAGCGCGACGGGATGGAGCGCGGAGTACGTCTCGATCGCGTCAGCACCTTTGGACGACGTTTGACCGCGCGGGTCCTGGCAGTCGAAAGGAGCGACTGTGGACGTGCCGTTCCAGCCGGATGCGGCCTGCGCAAGCTGTGCCACCCCAGCTGTCAACCCCCTGATCGTGGGCGCCTTCGGTTCGCCGTTGACGACCATCTGCCCCAGCCAGAGCGATTGACCGACCGGTGCCAGCTTCTTCGGCATCGACCCGGTGGATGACAAGGAGGCGTCGTACTCGCCTACCAGGGGAAGCCCGGCGTCGAGTGACCCCGTAGGTGTTCCACCGACCGCTGCGGTCTCGACGAAATCGGTGCAGCCCTTGGCTTTCGCCGCGTTCGTCCCGGTGGTGGTGTCGACGATGGTGCCGTGCACCTGGGGCGGAAGGTCCCCGGCGGGCGGGTCGAACGTCAGGGTGACGGTGCGCTTCGTCGAGTAGCCGTCCGCTATCGTGTCGCTCACCTGGCCGGTCGGCAGACAGTCGACGACACGGGGTGGGTCGCTCCCCACATAGGCAGTACCGTTCCACGTCAATGTGATCGGCGCGGTGGCGGGCTGACCATCGGATCCGGCGGGCGCCTCCGCCTCACGGTACGTCCCGTTCGCGCCAGCTGGGGCGAACGTGATGTCGCAGCTGCCGGCAGGACACCCCGGTGTGAGGGTGGCCAGGAGGATGCGCGCCTGCGGGTTGGATTTTCCGTCGGATCGCTCGACCGTCCAGGCCGCCAAGGTCCAGGCGCCTTCCGGGCGATGCGAGGGGTCGCCGCTCGGCGTCGCGGAGGCCGTCGGGCCATCCGGCGAGGTCGACCCGCTGGAGCCCACTGGGGTCTCCGCCCCTCCTCCACATCCGGACGAGAGCGCGACGAAGAGCGCACTGGCGAGGGCCGTCCCCGCCCGCTCACCGTGAGGGCGTCGCACCGTCGGCCCCCTCGTCGGTGCCGTCCGGGTCTGGTTCGGACGCGTCGGGTTCGGATGCGTCGGCGTCGGCCGACGCCTTTCCCCGGATCCGTCCTCGGGCTCCCTCGAAGATCGCGTCGGCACCGTGGTCGACCGCCTTGTCGCGCACCTTGGTCAGGACGTCCTCACCGGCACCCATGATGGTCTGTGTCGTCGTCGTCGTCACCTTCTCGATGACCGATGGCTCCACCGACCCCATGACCGCGGCGGCGAGCCCCGAGGGGTCGTTGCCCTTCTCACCCATCTGGACCTCCTCGGAGACCGAGCACCCTGTCGCGGCCCTGATCCGCGAAACTTCAGTCGATGCTGGCGCGAATATAGGCCCTTGCTCGACCCCGCGTCACGGTTTCGTCGGAACTCAGCCCGTTCGCGCGGAGAAGCCCTGGGGCGGCGGGCGGCCCTGGTGGGATACGTCGCGCTGCCACGACCCCTCGGCCGCGACCAGGACGAGCGCGAGGGCGGCAGCCAGCACGCCGGCCATCGCGAGGAGTGCCCATCGGGTGGTCCCAGCGGGCACCACCCGGGTTCGGTCGCGCCGGACGGTCAGGCGCAGCGCGGGCCAGATCCGCCCGATGAGGTGCAGGCCGGCCGCCCCGCACCAGACCACGAACACGCCCTGGTGGACCGTCACCCAGTCGAGACGGAACCCCAGGACCGAGAACAGCTCCTGGCGCCCCCTCTGCTCGCCGAGGAGGATGAGCAGCACTCCCGACCCCAGCAGCAACATGGTCGAGGCGACCACGAGCGGCCCGATCCACCGCAGCAGCGTCGTCGGGGGGCCGGCCTGCCGGTAGGGCTCGTGGTGGGCGTAGTAGCGAAGGGCTCTCCACCCGGTGGTCGCGGTCTTCAGCAGGGCCGGGGGCACGAGCAGCGCCCCGATCGCGACGTGCCACGAGATCAGGGCGCGCACGTCGATCAGGGTGAGCAGCTCGGAGACGAAGAGCACGAGCAGGACCAACCCCGTCCATGCCGTGAGCACCGCGTTGCCCGCCGGCCCGCCGGTCCTGGTGAGCACCGGGTCGGGCCGGTGCGCCGACCCGGTCGCCTCGGCCACGAACCCTTCGACCAGCTCGCGCCCGCGGGCGGCATCGACTCGCACGACGTCAACCTAGCGGCGCGTTCTGTGGTGGGGCTGTCAACCCGCGATGCCGAAGGACGTGGTCTGGACGACTCATCGACAGCCGTCGCCCCGGGGACGTGGCGCTCCCTGGCGTCGTGGATGGCTCCGGAGGCCCGGTCTGCGACGGTCAGGGGCGGCTTCACCCACCACACGGCCCACGCAGCCGGGTGCCGACCGGGAAAGGCCCGGTCGGCAGCAGGCTTCGGCACCGGTCCCTGAGCCCGTCCGTCCGCGGGGAGTCAAGTCGCGCCACATACTCGCCGGCCGGGCCCGCGCGCAAGGTGAACGGTTCCCACCACTCATCGAAACCGGGTTGGGTCACGCGCACGGAGAGGCTGGTGGCGTTGGCCAAGCTCATCTCCGCCGCGGTGAACAGCTCGGCGAGCTGACCTTCGGCGACCCCCGCCAGGTTCGACTCTCCGAGGGACCGTGGATCCAGCTTCCGCAGGGCCCGCCAGAACGTCGCCAAACGACCCCCCACCACCTGCGTATCAGGCGAGCGTGGCAGTTCAGAGTGTGCGTGGTGGGAACGTCTCGGCTCTGGAAGCGTTCGCGCCGACGGCTGACGCAACTCTCCGACGGGCGCGCGTCAGGTGGTCTGTGTACGCAGTTCGCGCTTGAGGATCTTGCCTGAGGCGTTTCGGGGCAACTCGTCGACGAACTGGATGGTCTTGGGCACCTTGAATGTGGCGAGCCGCGTCCGCACGTGCGTGAGCAGCTCGTCCTCGGAGACGTCAGCCTTGGTGACGACGAATGCGGTGACGGCTTCGACCCACTTCTCGTCGGGTGTGCCGATCACGGCGACTTGCCGAAGGTCCATCGCGATGAGTCCCGCACCCAGGGGTTGGACCGCCTCGAGCTGATCCGGTTCCTGCAGGTCGCCCAGACCACCACCGTCCACCACGGGGCCCTCGCGTACTTGCTGGGCATCAACGCGCTGCGCGCCTCGGAGGCGGCCGCAGTGCGGGTCGAGGACTACGCCGAAAGCCTGCGAGGACACCGGGTGCTGCACCTGGTCGGCAAGGGCAACAAGCCCGCCACGATGCCCGTCACCGTCCCGGTGCTGCGTACCTTGGGGGCCTGCCGGGGTGAACGCGTGGCAGGCCCGTTGGTGCTGCGCCCGGTGTCAGGGAAGCCGATCGCCAGGCGCGACGTGTACCGAATGGTCGCCCGGGTTGCGAAGGCCGCCGCCATCCCCCGGCACATCAGCCCGCATTCTCTGCGTCACGCAGCAATCACGAACGCCCTGGATGCCTGGGTCCCGCTGCGCGACGCGCAGATCCTCGCCCGCCATGCCGACCCCAGGACCACCGAGCACCACGACCGCGCCCGCGGCAACCTCGACCGGCACGGCGTGCACCTCCTGACCGCCTACGTGGCGGGCGTCTGAGCCGGAATCCAACGCCCGCCTCTATTGTCGTGTAGTACAACGTCCGACAGGGCGCTACGCTTTGGAGTGGGCGAAGACATCACCTGGGCCCCCGACGCCAGCGCCTACATCCGCTCCCGCGCCGACCGGTACCCCGACGTTGTGGGTGTTGAACCGGAATGGACTCAGGAGGTCATGGCTGATGTCGACCTCCTGGCACTTGAACCCGACCCGAAAACACGGATGGGAGCCTCCCGGTTCATAGGGCGCTCCCGATCCGCCGGACGGGTCATCGTCGTGATCGCCTACCGGGACCTCGACCATGACCTCCACGGCATCAACGCATGGCCCGCAACCGGAGCCGACCTGAAGGCCTACCAGCAAGGAGAGGACCATGGCCAAGACGATTGACCCAGCACTGGCTGAACACCTCCGCCGCGAGTCCGAGCAGACCAAGGACGACGACTACCCCGCAGGCACCACGGGCCGCCGATCGAACCGTCAGAAGGTGTACTCCGTGCGGCTCAGCGCCGAAGAAGAGGCCGAGGTTCAAAGAGTCGCCTCCGAGAAGCACCTGCCCGCCTCAACCCTTGTCCGGTCCTGGATCCTGGAACGACTCGACCGCGAACGCTCTGCCTGACATGCCCCACTTCGCCGCCTGTCGACCGTTCAGGTGGGTGTGTCCAAGAGAGCGGCGTGGAGTGGTTGGCTACGGCAGGTGCCTGTCCAGCCACCGCAACGGTCCTCCGATCAGGCGGTGCCGGTGCCAGTTGCGGTCGATCACGCCGTCCCGGGCATGGCGGACCCGGGCGCGCATGTTCACGAGCAGTCCGGTCTTGTCGCGGTCCTCGATCGCCCTTGCTTCCCTAGCGCCCCATCGGGCACACGGAAGACATAGCGCTACCTCCGGATGGTTGCCGAGGCGGACCATGCGCTCCGGGTCTTCGATCGAGCCACAGCACCAGCAATGCCCTTGCGGCTCGAGATGTCCATGGTCGGTGACCGGCGAAATCCCCACGGTCAGGCACCCGCCCCTCGGGTCCGGTGTTCCTCGAGGGCCGCGCGGAGGTCCCGCGCCGCGGGCACGTTTCGCGGACCACATGGTGTCGGGTAGACCCGGCACGCCATCGAGAAGCTCGTAGCCGCGCGGGCGAACAGATCCACGCCGTCCACGATGAACGCCGGGGACCCGGCGAAGCGGCGGCCGCTGGCGACGTCGTCGTTGACGATCACGTGGACGGCGAAAGGTGTTTGCGCCAGACCGAGGTCATCGAGAGCGGCTCTGAGCAGCTCCGACGCCTCGACGGCGCCGGGGCAACCAGGGATCACGAGCAGCTCGACCTCCACACCCGCATCATCGCTCGCTCGTCAAGGGGGGCGATCGGGTGTCTCGCGTGGCGGGAGGCCCGGGCCTGCCGACCCGACCCCGACGAACGTTCACGGCGACGAAGGTGCGTCGTTTCGCCGCGCGCGGACGTGGTTGCGACGTGGCCGATGTCGCTGACGCCGTCGTGGCCCAAGTGCTGAGTTGTGTCGTCGGCGGGCAGGGCCACAGCACGGTTAATCGTCGCCGAGTGAGGTGGCTCCTCGTCCGCGCCAAGAGTTCTTGTTCCGTTTGGGCCGGCTTCGATGTCGACCGCCCAGCTCCCGACTGTCACTTTCGTGGCTCGATGCGTAGGGCGCACCCATGCGCTCTATGCGTTCTGACTGCACGCGCAGTTGGCGTGACGTGAGTCGATCTGCCTGGATCCTTCGGCCGGGATCCGGCCCGTCGTGTGGAGCCGTACAGCCGCGCCCTGGGGGAGCGTGGGCTCATGGACTTCTTGGTGGTGACGACCGGGTCAGGACTGTTCAAGACCCTGCACGAAGGCTATTTGTGAAGATGGTGGCTGGCTGGGGTCACGGCGCCGCGCCGAGCTCCTCGTCCTCGACGGCTGCCTCTTTCCTGGATTGCTCGATGTGCTCCTGGACGATCTCGGCGCTGAGGCAGACCTTGTTGGCGATGACATCGACGAGCACGGGGAGCGCAGCCAGGATGAGCGCGGACCACCCGAAGTTGAGCAACCCCAGGTTCCCGGCTCCTACGGACTTCTCCGGGAAGTTGCCCAGGTAGGAGATCAGAGCCAGCCCGCCGAGCCAGGGAAACAAGCAGGCGCAGCCTTGCCAGAAGTGGAACGCGCCCTGTCGTACCCCACCGAAGGCCTTGAAGACGGCCAGCAGCACGAATCCAAGGAGTACCGCGATGAAGAGCTTCCAGCCGGTAAGCCACTCGGACCAGTACACGATCAGGTCCGAGGCCCAAAAGGCCAGGGACGGGATCACATGGCCGCAGGGCAGTCGGAACGGGCGCGGCTGATCGGGGGCTCGCTTGCGTAGCGCCGAGAGCACCCATGGACCGGAGGCGAAGGAGAGAACCGTGGCCGAGGTGATGAAGCCGACCAGTTGCTGCCAGCTCGGGGAGGGCAGGAGGACGATCAGACCCACCACGAATGTGACGCCGAGGCTGAACAGGGGGACGCCCCGGTCGGTCGTCTTCGCCAGCCGCTGTGGGGCGTTGCCGTTTCGGGCCATGGCGTAGGACGGGCGCGACAGAAGGTGGGTCAAAGTGAGCAGCGCTAGGAGGTGATCGACCTCGCGTGCCAGGCGGTGGACTACGAGAAGGCTCAGAATGGCACCGAGGCTGACGCCTATGAGTACCTCGCCACCGGCGTGCCGGGTCCGTACGCAAACCGCCAAGCGGCAGAGGCCCTCGTGAGAGATCTGAACTCCGCGCGAACGAGCACCGATCGCGCTGTTGTCTTGGGACAAGCGGCGCTGTGTCAGTGGTCCTCGTCCTGAGGTGATGACTGTGCCTTGCGACACCACCGAGCTGCCCCTCACGTTGAGTGGCCGAGATACGTCATAGCGCCGCGTGCGGACGTAGGGGGAGCCGACGACGCGGCCGCACGCGGGGGGAGTACTACGGTCGTGTCGTGAGCAGTCACAGCGAGCCCGTCCCCTTCGAGGTCTACCAGGAGGGCGTCTACTTGCACGGCACCAAGGCCGTGGTCGGCATCGATGAGCTGCTGGAGGCGGGCCGGGAGTCGAACGTGGAGAAGGGGCGGACGATGAACTTCGTCTACTTCACCTCTACGCTGGATGCCGCTGTCTGGGGGGCTGAGCTTGCCTCCGGCGACGGCCCGGGCCATATCTACATCGTCCAGCCGACGGGGGAGTTCCACGACGATCCCAACGTCACTGATAAGAAGTTCCCCGGGAATCCGACCCGGTCATACCGCAGCTGCGAGCCGCTACGGGTCGTCGGCGAGCTGGACAACTGGGTTGATCACTCGCAGGAGAGGCAGAGGGCCATGCGAGACGGAATCAATGAGTTGAAGCGACGGGGCGCCGCAACCATCGAGGACTGACGATGAGCACGTCGACACCGGAGTTGCGCACCAAGGTGTCCATGTGGAGCTTCGCACCTGAGGCGCTACGCCCGTAAGTCGACGGTCATACCAGTGACCTGCCCCATACCGCCGGTTGCCGACGCAGTGGTGGGGTCGGGGTGCGCTCATTGACCGACAGCGCCAAGAAGGGGCCCGGTGATGCGACGGGTGGACAGAAGTAGCCGGTGGCCGGGCCCTTCCTATGAGGGGACCGTCCCGCCTCCTTGTGTTGGGCGTGCGTTGAGGGCAGAGTCTCGCGGAGACAGTCCAGTCCGTGTCCTATGTCGCGCTGACCGTGTGAGGCCTGCGCTGGCTCAAATCGGCACATGCGGTGCTGGCGTCACCTGAGTCGCTGCAACTGGACGTCGCGCGCTCGGTCGACGAGGGTCGAGAACAGTCGAAGATGGGCAGGATCTGCATGGTGAAGATCCTCGGGGTGGTACTGGGTGGCGACTAGCCAGGGGTCGCGATCCGTCGACTCGATCGTCTCGATGCATCCGTCCTCGGCCCATCCGGAGGCGAGGAGCCCGTCGCCAAGAAGGCCGATGGCCTGGTGATGCGCGGTGTTGACGCGCAACGACGTTCGCTCGTAGACGGCTTCGACGCGGCTTCCCTGTAGCACGTGGAGCTCGTGTGCGAGGGCGCTCCGGTCCTGCGTACCGCGATGCTCGACCGGGCCCGGGGAAAGGTCCTGGACCAGGGTCCCACCGAGGGCGACGTTGATCACCTGAAGGCCGCGGCACACGCCGAGGACCGGGATCCGGCGTTCGATGCATCCCGCGAGGAGTGCGTACTCCAGTTGGTCGCGTGGTTCGTCGATGACCGTCGTCGGATGAACGTTCTCTCCCCATAGCGCGGGGTGGGGGTCTGGACCTCCAGGGAGTACGAGACCGTCGATATCCGCGAAGAAGTCGTCGTCCGGCGGTGGGCATCCGAGTGCCGACACGAGTCGGAGGGCTGCGCCCACCGCTACCAAGGTCTCAAGGATCGCTCCCCGCCCGCCGATCCGGTCAGGGTGGAGGGGGAGGTCGTAGCCAAGGGTGACGGCAACCGTGGGGCGGGGCGACGTCATGCCTGTACGAGCGCGGGGCGCGGTGGGCGAAGCTCGGCCATGACTCGAAGGCCGGGCTCAGCGTCTCGGATGCTCCCGATCGTGTTGACCAGCACGGCCGCAGTTGCGCAGTCGCCGTGCAGCCCACGCGGGACACAGAGATGGAGATCGGGGTCGCCCGTGAGCCAGACATCGTCGCGGGAAGGGCCGATGCCAACTGCCATGCTGAGCCGCAGCCGGACACGCTCGACACCTTCAAAGGTCACTACCGCGACCTGGTCGATTCCTGCGACCTGGCCGGGCTCGACTGAGCCGAACGCCGATGGGGTCGCTGTCGTGGCGAGGAGGGGCTCGATGGTCTCGGTGGTGAGCAAGTCGTGCGTTGCGCTCCGTCCCAAGGCATTGGCAACCGCCTGGGCAGACTCGGTGAGCCCCACGTGACCGATCTTCCCGCTGGCTGCCCGTCGTTCGAACTCATCGACGGAGATGCCCACGCCCACCTTGGCCTGGAGCGGTTCCCGGCGCTCTCCGGCGTCCTGCACGCGGTGGACGCGGACGGCGTCGACCCGCCGCGCCGCCCCCGACAAGACGACCGGGAGGTAGTCCATCACGAAGCCGGGGTTGACCCCTGTGCCCACCACTGACACGCCTTCTGCCCGAGCTGCCTGGTCGATGGCGGCCGCTGATTGTGGATCCTGCAGCCATGGGTAGGAGAGCTCCTCACACGAGGAGACGACATGGGCTCCTGCTTTCACAGCGGCGAGCAGCTCGGGCAGGCACCGGGCCAGCGACGAGGTCGTCGTGTGGGTGACGACTAGCCCGGGGCCGTTGAAGGAGGTGGCTGCGTCCGCCAGCCGTCCGATGACGGTCAGGTCCTCGTGCAGATCCTCGCCGAGCACCGAGGCAAGTGAGGTGCCGATGAGGTCCGGGCTGATGTCGCAGGCTGCGATGAGTCGGAGAGCTGGACGTTGCAGCATGAGCCGGACCACCTCCCGCCCGATCGCGCCCAGTCCGATGTGGGCGACGTCAACCTGAGCCAGCGTCATGTCTCTCTCCTTCGGTGGTGATGTGCGTCCCGTCGACGGATGGGTCCAAGGCGTCCACGACGGGTCGGACCCATTGGTCGGCGATTGATCCGTAACGGTCGAGTCGGGCAGTGCCTGCGGCGCCTAGTCGATTCGCGACCTCAGTGACCAGGGTCTCCACGAGGGCCACGGTGGGTGTGAGGCTCTCGAAGGGCGACGGCCCGTCTACTTGGGCAGGGAGTACGGCATCGGAAAGGTCAGCGATCGGGGAGAGCCAGGGATCTGTGAACAGGATCAAACGCCCGCCGCGCTCGCGTGCCAAGCGGGCGAATTCGAGGGTGTCGAGCTCGTAGCGCCGGAAGTCGAACAGCACAACGACGTCGTCTCGGGCGAGGTCGGCGAGGGACGCCGCGCGTTCGGCGGCGAGTGATGGCACGTGCAGGATCCCGGAGCGAAACGGCCGGACCAAGGAGGTCAGCGTGGCTGCGAGCAGGTGGCTGGTCCAGCCGCCGGTGACCAGCACCCGATGCCGGTCGTTGGCAAGCAACGAGACGGCCCGCTCGAAGTCCGCAGGGCTGAGCTGTGCGAGTGTGCCGCTCACTGCCTCGGCCAGTGCACTGGCCGCTCTCTCGAGGGGCGGGTGCTCGGAGGCTGCGACGTGGCTCCGGTAGACCTCGATCGGTGACAGCACTCGCGCCGACAGGTCGTCGAGCAGGGCGCGTTGGAACCCTGCGTAGTTGTCGAAACCGATCCGCGCGACGAACCGGCTCACTGTCGGACCGCTCACCCCGGCGCAGAGTGCGACCTGGCTGACCGACTCCAGGCCGATCGTCGGTGGCCCCGACAGCAGAGCGCGCGCCACCTTCAGCTCGGACTTGCTGAGATCTCCGAGACTGCGTCGGATGCGTTCATTCACCCCCACCGACGGCGACATCATCTCCGCAGCGTACCTGATCCATTTCATTCACGAAAATCCATTGACCCTCCGTGCTGAATGATGCTGTACTTCTGTTGTGTTGTTGGATTCGCCTCTCGCCGTCCCTCATGGTGCGGCCTCACCGGTTGGCCGGTCGCTGCAGGAACGACTGATTCAGGCGGCTTCGCGGTTCGGCACCCCCCTATACGTCATGGACGTGGCTGCAATCGGTGAGGCGGCGGCCGCCGTGGAGAGGGCCTTCCCACCCCCATGGGTGTGGCAGTACTCGCTGAAGGCCAATGACCTTCCGGCCGTCGCCGAGGTGCTGGCCTTGCGGGGCTGGGGCGCTAACGTGGTTTCCCTCGGGGAGTGGGCGAGCGCTCGCGCAGGGAGGGTGGAGGTCAGCCGAACGACCCTTGAGGGAGTCGGCAAGACCGACGCCGACCTCCGCGCCGCCCTCGAGCAGGCCGCGGCTGGCACGCCTCTTCAGTGGGTGGCGGTTGAGTCGGCCGACGAGCTCCATCGGCTCGCTGAGCTGCACCTCGCGTGTCGCACCAGGCTCAGAGCTGACCTAGAGCTGCCCGTCCTCCTCCGGCTGAACCCCGACGTGGCTCCCGAGACCGACCCTGGACTTGCCGTCGGGCTGTCTACGAGCAAGTTCGGTCTCACGGCGGGTGATGTGGAGGCCCTGGCTACCAGCGACGTCTGGCGAGGCGGGCTGCAGCTGCGCGGCATTCAGGTGCACACGGGCTCCCACCTGCGCGGCGTGGCGGGGTGGGCTGTGGCGGGACGTCGCGCCGTCGAGATGTTCGCTCGCGTCAGGGACCTCTGCGACCGCCCGGAGGAGCTCGACGTCGTCGACTTCGGTGGCGGCTTCCCGGCATACGGCAGCAACCCCACACCGCAGGAGTTCGCCGACGCCCTGAGCGCGGAGCTCGGCGCCGCCGGGCTCGACCTGCCTGCGGTGGCCGCGATCGAACCCGGTCGCGTGGTAGTGGGAGCAGCAGGCTGGCTCCTAGCCCGAGTTCTGCACACCAGGAGACGCGGCGACCAGCGGCAGGTGATCCTCGACGCCGGCATGACCGAGTTGATGCGCCCGGCGCTCTACGGCAGCCGGCACCCTGTCACCGCGCTCACCGACCACGATGGGGTAGACGTGGGCGAAGTCGAGGTCCACGGTGCCGTATGTGAGTCGACTGACAACTTCGGCTTTCACGAGCTTCCGCAGCTGCGACGCGGCGACCTCGTCGTCCTTCACGAGGCAGGCGCGTACGCGGCATCGTTCTCGTCTCGCTACAACGGCCGGCCGTCAGCCCACGAGGTGCTCCTGCTCCCGAACGGCGCTTTTCAGCTCGCGGAACGCGCTTCACCACCCACTACTCAGATGAGAACCCAGCTGACACGACCTTGGGCGGAACCGGGCGAGGCCCAGATGGGCGCCCCGTGTGAGAAGGACGGTGGCGATACCAAGAGGAGGGCGACCTCCCACTACCCCGGAGACTTCCGGGGCGAAACACTGACCCGGTCAGGCTCAATTCCGGCGAGCAAGATCGTCGATCGCCCGTCCAAGTTCGGCGAACTTCTGTGAGTAGCAGACGCCGGACCCGTCGGGGCTGGGGTGGGCGGCATCCGCAGCCGCAGACGCATCCGAATAGCGGTACCCCAAGTTGCTGAGCACCGCGACGATGTACTGCCGACCGTCCCGACCAGGCAACGCTGTCACGATCCCCGCGTCCGAGCCGTAGTTCTCGGTCAGACCAGTCTTGTGCGCGAAGACCACCTCGGCGGTGCCGTTGCACGGGCGCACGTCACCCGCGTAGCGGAGCCCGTCGACGAAGACGCTGCCATCGGGGCCGACCCACCGAGCGGGCACACGAGAGGAATGCCCTGGGAAGGGTAGGACCGTCCGCACCAGTTGGTGGTGGAGAGGACCTCATGAAGCCCTTGCTCTCGCAACAACGAGAGGAGGAATCCCCGCGACCGGGTCGAGAGGAGCGCCGAGGCTCCAACCCCGCCCCGGCCCAGAAATGACAGCCGTCCACCCTGTAGCAGCAGGAGCAGTCGAGCGGTATCCATCGCAGTCATATGGATGCTGTCAACACCCCACCGCGTCCCCGTCCCGGGATCGGTGCCGTTGACCTGCAGCGTTGGAAGTCCCAGCTCGGCGAAGGTGTGGTTGAGCGCATTGGCGTGCGGGTCCAGCTGCCCGAGGACGTGCAGTTGCTGAAGCAGCAGACACGTTGACGAGTTGTCGCTGTACGTAAGCATGGCGTCCAGAGCCCCTCGAACGGTGGGCTCCGCCCCGCGCGAAGGCAGTGATCGTCCCTCGATACCCTCTGCCCCGGGCGCCAGGTTGACCGTGTACCGGGCTAGGTCCAACCTTCCCTCGTCGACCTGACGCAACACCTGCACCGCGACCAACACCTTGAACAGGCTTGCTGGATAGGGCGACATGAAGGGCACTCCCTTGACCCCTGGCACGAGCGCAGAATCGTCCGGGTACGGCGTGCTTGAGAACTGCTGCGCCGTCAACTGTTCCCAGCGCGCAAGGTCCCACGCTCGGAAGTCTGTATTCCCGGCGCGCAGGTCCGACCCCAACTCCACAACTCTCCCTTCGGGGAAGTCGCGGGATAGCTGGACGTTCGCAGCGGTAACGGCGCGCCCTGCACCATCGAGACCGATGAGGGCGACGTCAACGTGCGGGCAGTGAGTCACCGTCGGGGCAGCCGCCCCAACTATCCGTTTCCCAAGATCCACCACCCGACGGAAATCCACCTCCCGCACCCGGTGCAGAAGGAGCTCGCCCAAGCGATCGCTGGCGAACTCCGGACCTGCACCCTCGCCGCACTCCTCGAATCCGCCGTGTAGCAAAGGTTCCCCCAGAAGATCTTGGCATGGATGGAAATGGCTGGGACGCAACCCCACCGGAAGCAGCCTGAGCAAGGGGCGCAGGGCTGGGCTGAGGCCTACCGAGGCTCCCTTCGTGGACGATTGTCGGCGAACGTAGTGCGGCAGTACCGCCTGACCCGAGCGACCATGAACGCCGAGGTTTGTCCATGATGGCAGCACCTGGACGCACGCCCATCCAGCCTTGGCATTCAACTCCGCAGCCAATAGGAAGGTTCGTCCTTCCGCCGCGGAGTCGGTCAGTGCGTCCGAGGGCTGCGCGATCGAACTCGGCCCTTGCTCTCGGGCGTTCGGCGTGTGATGCCCAGGGTGGCGATGAGGTCTTCGTGTAGTTTGAACCACTCCCGAAGGGGCGCTGAGCTGGAGTCCACGCTGTTGGGTCGGAGGGTCAGAATGTCGGAAGGCTGAGCAGGTTGTCGGCGGGGTTGCTGTCCGGGTGGGTCTGGATCCAGTGCTCGACGACTACGACCTCGGCCTGGCTGCCGTCGCTGCCTTGGACGTAGAAGCTGTTGCGCCTGTCATCGATCCACGTGACCACCCGCGAACGGTCTAGGGCGATGACGGCGCCGGAGCCGTCGAGGATGCCGACCTGGCTGATGTAGTCGAACCCCCCGTGCCCACCGGCTGTGCTGTGCTTCTTGCGGATCGCGACGATCCGGTGACGCGTGAGAGGCCTCGGATAGGTGCTGGAGATGTTCACGTGGGCGCTACCTTCGACAAGGTCGATGGACTGCACCCACACGTGGACATCGACGCCGGCTTGGGGCGCGTTCTCCGTCCTTGTGCAGATCTGACCGGCCGGCCAGACCTTTTGGTCGGGGTTGTTCGCCAGGTCAGGCACGAGCACGAACGGCACGGTGTTGCCGGACGGCACCTTTCCCTGTTGGTGGATCACAACCCCCGAGGCGGGCAGACCGGTGTCGAAGTCGTCGTAGAAGACGTTGTCGCCCTTGTCGGTGCTGACGTCGAGCTCGACCCAGAGGTCTAGGAACTGGATGCAGTTCAGTCTCTCGGCCACGGGCTCGTTGCGCGAGTACAGAGTGAAGGTGTGGTCGTACCCCTTGTTCAGGTCGGTGTCGCTGATCCGGATGATCGTGGTGCCGTCGAGCCAGCCGAACTTGTCCTTCCAGAACATGCAGTGATGGGGCCCGGAGCCGCTGAAC
>JBDSVV010000209.1:0-2636 GCA_039927035.1 Ornithinibacter sp.
CACCACCGACAACGACGACCTGACCGCCCCAGCCGACAACCGGCACGACGACCAACCTGGAACGACCTGGCAACGAGGCCAGACGGACGGCCACGCCCACCCACCAACGACCACTCGTCAGAGACGACGCACACTCAGCCCCCGGCTCATCGGTGGATCGAGGCTAAGCGCCCCGAGCCGAAGGGCTACGAGCGGCCGCCGCGCGAGCAGACCACGTACGTGCCGGACCACAGTGCCACCCTCGACTGACGCTGATCCTTGCGAGTGGAACCAGCGCCACGCCCGGGCAGCCATCAGTGGCCCAAAGCGCAGTCTTTCCACCGCCTTCGGGTCATCCTCCACCGCACGGATGTGCTGCTATTCATGCACGGATCTACCGATGCTCGGTCGTGCTGCCATGCTCGTGCCCATGGGCGGTAACCGGAGTGAAGCTTCTTCTCGCCTTCGGACCATGCCCTCGGTGGTCTCTGGCCGAGCTCTCGTCCTCTCTATGCTGGTGCTGCTCATCTGCGACGTGATCGGCGGCTTCATCGCCCTCGCCGCCGGGGCCGACACCTGGAACGAGGCCTGGGGCTTCGACACAGACTCCACCGTGCCCCTGCCGGTCGGGGCTGTACAACTGGTCCTCGCATTGTTGGCCGCCCGCAACGTTCGGCCTCCAGTCGGCTTGGTCGCGGCTGTCCTGCTCAGCGCGTTCTGCCTGCTCAGCGTGGTGTTCGGTTCGTTCGACGGTGACCTCATCAACAACATCGCCTCCGACGGGGTGATCTCACCGGGGGTCCTGTGGGGATTCGTCCTCATCGTGGTCACTGCCGTTGTCGGTCTGCTCGCGGCAGTCCGGGCCAGGCAGCTGCGCTTGGCTCGGTGACGTCCTGGCGTCGCTGGGCCTACTTGCGCCGGCTGGCTGCCGCTGAAGGACGACGTTTGTATCTGCCGCGATCAGCGCGTTCAGCGGGGTCACACCGCCGCCAAAGACGCAGCCTCAGAACCGTGCGTCGCAATAAGAACCGGCACGGACGCACACGTCGGGTCGCAATGGCTCTCGGCGCCGCGGTGCTGATAGCGATCATCGTGTTGTCCATCCTGATGGTGTTCACCGCTACCACCGCCCGCCTGGGGGTGTAGCCATGACCAGGGAACAGACAGCGTGCTCCACGATGAAGCGCGCTGTTGCTTCGTTCTGGGTCCTCGTCGCGGTGGCCGTAGTCGCGAGCGCCGCCTCCAGCACTGGTCTCGCGGCACCCCCACTTCGTCGGCCGGCTGGGTACGGCTGCAAGCGGTGCCGTCCGCGTGGTGGAGCCGGAACCTGGCTGCACGGATCCTGATCCATGAGTGGAACCCTTGTCACATCTGGCTCACTGTGCTTTGGTCGAAACGGTCCCAGGTGAGGCCCCGCGATCCGGGGCGCATCACCCACACCCGATGAGGAGTGCAGATGAACAGACGCACAAGAGCCCGATGGGTGCTGGTAGCCACTGGCGCCCTCGCCGTCTCCGTGATGACGGGCCCGGCGGCGCTCGCGCATCCGGGTGCAGGTGATCTCGACGCCAGGGGCTCTCACCTCCAGACCGACGAGCACGACCACACGGACGGGCCCTCCGCGCCGGCCGACCCTTCGGGCCCGCTCGCGGCCGCGGATGCCGCCACGGAGGGCATCATCAGCTCGGGTCCCACCGTGAAGAAGTTCAAGAACCTTGCGCTGACCGGCCGTGGTAAGCGACTGCTCCCGGAGGCCACCACCGATGTCTGGTCCCTGGGGAAGTACGCCTACCTCGGCACCTTCAACTCGCCCTGCGGCACCGGCCAGGGTTACGGGTCCGGCGCCCTGGTCCAGGGTGTCGACGGCCCGGGGGTCCCTGTCTTCGATGTCCATAACGCCAACAAGCCGACCTACGTCGGTAACATCCCCTCGGTCGAGGGCAGCCGCATCAACGACGTGAAGGTCGCCTCGCTCGGCGGGCGGGACATTCTGGTGCATTCCAACGAGCCGTGCGCCGGCGGACCGGGCGGGTTCGAGATCTACGACGTCTCCGACGTGAAGGCTCCGGCTCACCTGGCGCATGTGCAGGTTGATGACATCAACCCGACGCTGCGTGAGGACTTCGGCATCACCGATGTGGGCGTGCACAACAACTATCTCTTCGAGCGCGGCGGCCGCTCCTACAACGCTGTGCAGGCGGAGAGCGAGTTCGGCAGCTTCCAGGTCTTCGACATCACCGACCCGACCAACGTGCGGCTCGCCGGCTGGTTCGGCGCCGAGTACGTCTTCGATTCGAGCACCGACTGGGCGACCACCAGCGACCTCGACAAGATCTTCGCGGCCGACGCCTACCTGACCAGCGGGTTCGGCAACTCTCGCAACCGGTTCCTCCACGACCATTTCGTCACTCCGGACGGCCAGCAGGCCTACCTCGCGAACTGGGACGCGGGCCTCCTGTTGGTGGACCTCGGTGCCCTCGACGGGTCTGCGGCCACCCTGGTCTCGCAGGCCATCGACGTCGAGAAGGGTTCGCTGGACGGGGAGGTCAACAGCCACTCGGTGTGGCCGACCGCGGACGGCAAGACCGTGGTCGAGGGCGAGGAGGACTTCGCCGCGATCGTCAGCAACAAGCCGTTGAACAACTTCACGTTCGGCG
>JBDSVV010000210.1:0-3505 GCA_039927035.1 Ornithinibacter sp.
GCCGCTCGGTCGGCCGGGATGCCGGGCCCGTCGTCGCTGACCTCGATGAGCCAGGAGTGCTCGTCCTCGACGCGCGCCTCGATCCGGACCTCCCCGTGGGGTGGGGTGTGGCGAATCGCGTTGTCCACGAGGTTTGCCAGGAGCTGCGCCATCCGAGCCGGGTCGGCGATGACCGTGAGGTCGGCGGGGTGCACGGAGTGTCGGACCCGCACCGGGCGACCGTCGACGGCGGTCTCGTCGACGGCCCGGAGGAGCAGGTCCTCCACCCGAACCTGAGCCAACCGAAGCGGCGCTGCTCCGGCGTCGATCCGGGAGAGGTCCAACAGGTCCGCGACGAGCTCACTCAACCGCTCGGCCTGGTGCAGGGCCTTGCCCAGGGCGTCGTCGTCGGGTTGCACAACACCGTCGACGAGGTTCTCGAGCAGGGCGCGTTGCGCCGTGAGCGGGGTGCGCAGCTCGTGCGAGACGGTTGCCACGAGCTCACGCCGCTGGAGGTCGGCAGACGCGAGGTCGGCGGACATGGCGTTGAAGGCTCCGGCCAGCACTCCCACCTCGTCCGACGACGTGGCCGTGACGCGCTGTCCGTGGTCGCCGCCCGCCATGGCGCGCACGGCCGACGTCATCTGCCGCAGCGGCGAGGTCATCCCCCGCGCCAGCCACTGGGTGGCTGCGAGCGCCGCCGCGACGGTGACCGGCATGCTCATCCAGAGCGGGACACCGGCTGCGTCACCGATCTGGCCGACGAGCACGGCGACGACGACGCTCACCGCGACGAGCACACCCAGCTTGACCTTGATGGAGGAGACGGGGTCGAGCGGCCGCTCGGAACTCATCTGGGCGCCTCCAGCGCGTAACCGATCCCGTGAACGGTGCGCACCCGGTCCGCGCCGATCTTGGCGCGCAGCGCCTTCACGTGGCTGTCGAGCGTGCGGGTACCGGACGCATCGGCCCACCCCCACACCTCACGCATCAGCACTTCACGGGTGCGCACCACCGCGGGTTGGGCCGCGAGGGCGCACAGGAGATCGAACTCCAGTGGGGTCAGGTGCACCTCGCGCCCGTCGAGGCTCACCCGGCGGGTCGATGCATCGACGACGAGACCGGCCACGTCGACGCGCCCGTCCACGCCCGCTGCGAGCGCCTCGGCACGCTCGACCCGGCGCAGGAGGGCACGCACCCGGGCCACGACCTCGCGCATCGAGAAGGGCTTGGTGACGTAGTCGTCGGCCCCCACCCCCAGCCCGACCAGCAGGTCGGTCTCGTCGGCACGGGCCGTGAGCATGAGCACCGGAACGGGGTGATCGGCCTGGATGCGGCGGCACACCTCCAGCCCGTCGAACCCGGGCAACATGACGTCGAGCACCACGAGGTCGGGGCGATGCTGTGCGAATGCCGTGACCGCACCGGGTCCGTCGTGGGCCTGGACGACGCCGAACCCCTCGGCGCGAAGCCGGTCGGTCACCGCCGTGTTGATCGTCGGGTCGTCCTCGACGACGAGGATCCTCGCCGTCCTCCTGCTGGTTCCCTCGGTCATGGTCCGAGCGTAGGAGGGACTGTCCGGGGGCCGTGGGTGCGCCGTCTGGAGATCGTGTGAAGGTCAGCCGGTCGCACCTGGTGTTCGGTGGAGGCGCGAGCGCAACCGGACAGGCACCCGACATGAGCGGGCGGGTACCTGGGTGTGCCCTTCGCTGCCAGCAAGCACCACTGCCTGTCGGTGGGTCCGCCCGCGCCCCGCCACCCACCGCCCCGCGCCCCCGACCCGCGCCCTAGACGACGAACCCGCGCCGGGTGGATCCACCATCCACGCGGCGCGGGCTCGTCGTCAGGGTCTACGGGCGGCGTCTGCCGAGCAGGAAGCCGATCAGGGCGCCGAACAGGCCAGCCACGGCATACGGGGCATAACTGCGCAGCAGCACGGGCACGATCGTGGCCCCAAGGTCGATGGAGTCGTCGGCCACCGCCTGCGGTTTCGGCACCACGGTCGGCCTGGGCGCGGCGGGGGTGGGTCGCGCGGCCGGCACAGGGGGAGTCGCCGCTGCCCCGGATGCCGAACTGCCGGGCTCCGCCACCGAGGTCGCCTCGGCGGTCGATGCCTCCGGTTCGGGCTCGACCTCCGGGACGGGCTCGGCGAAGCGGCTCTCGATGCACGTCACGAACTGCCCGAGCAGCTTGTCGGACACGTCCTGCATGACGCCGCGGCCGAACTGCGCCGGCTTGCCCGTGATCGACAGGTCGGTGGCCACGTCGACCCGCGTGCCGTCACCGGAGGGTGCGAGCTGGATGGTCACGGTCGCACCAGCGGTGCCGTTGCCGCGCTTGTCCTTGCCCTTCGCCTCGATGACCGCCCGGTGGGTGGCGTCGTCCCGCTCGACGAAGGTGCCGCTCCCGGAATACTGCAGCGCGATCGGGCCGAGCTTGACCTTCACGGTGCCGGAGAAGCCGTCATCGTTGACCTCGGTGACCGTCGCCCCGGGAAAGCAGTTGCCCACTGACTCCAGGTCCATGAAGGTGGCCCAGGTCGTGTCCACGTTTGCGGGCACGGTGAAGTCGTGCGTCAGCTCCATGTGGCGATCAGCCTCCCATCGCGGCCAGCACGGCGCGGCGGGTGAGCACCCCGGCCAGGTGACGGCGGTAGTCGCTGTCACCGTTGAGGTCGCTCGGCGGGTTGGTGCCCTCGGCCGCGCCCGCGCACGCGGCGGGGACGTCGTCCATGGCCTTCCCGACCAGGGCTTCCTCGACCCCGCGGGCCCGCAGCGGCGTCGATCCCATGTTGGTCAGGCCGATGCGCGCCTCCTGGATCATCCCGCCCTCGACCCGCACGGTGGCCGCGACCGCGACGATCGACCACTGGTGGGAGACCCTCACGAACTTCTCGTAGCGCGAGCCCCACCCGGTGTGCTTGGGGATGCGGATCGAGGTGAGCAGCTCTCCCTCGCCCACAGCCGTCTCGAAGAGGTCGACGAAGAAGTCGTCCGCCGACACGGTGCGCTCACCGCCCGGCCCGGTGATGACCAGCTCCGCGCCCAGGGCGAGCACGGGCGCGCCCACGTCGCCGGCCGGGTCCGCGTGGACCAAGGCCCCGCCGACCGTGCCGCGGTGCCGGATCTGCGGGTCGGCGACCTCTGCGACAGCGTCGACGAGCAGGCCCGCGTGCTCGCGCACCAGGTCGCTCTCGAGGACGTCGCTGTATGCCGTCATGGCACCGATGACGACGTGGTCACCCTCGTCGCGGATGCCGCGCAGCTCCTCGATCCGGCCGAGGTCGATGACCTTCTCCGGAGCGTTGAGCCGCATCCTCAGGATCGGCAGCAGGGACTGGCCGCCAGCCAGGACCTTGGCCTCGTCGCCGCCCTCGGCCAGGGCCGCTAGTGCCTCGTCGACACTCGTGGGTGCCAGGTAGTCGAATGCTGCGGGGATCACTGGCCTGCTCCGTCCGTCGAGGATGACGCGCGTGACCTGCGCACCACTGGCCACAGTGAGGTTGCGACGGCGGCGCGCCGGCTTG
>JBDSVV010000211.1:0-6194 GCA_039927035.1 Ornithinibacter sp.
GATGCCGCTTCGGGCGACGCTTCCGACCCGCTGGTGAGCCCTGTTCCTGAGTCATAACCTGATCCTCCTGTGAGCGTCGAAGGACCCGCCAGATGTGGTGTGATCAACACCGGCAAGTGAGACACGAACTCAGACGCAAGACAGCTTCGTGCTCACTGTTGAGCTCGGTGAGGGCGCTGAGGTCGGCGTCGGTCTGCTGCAACGCCAGCCAGAAGTACTCCTCTTCGTGGCCGTGGTGTTGGTGCAGTTCCTCCTCGAAGAAGTCCCATGCTCCCTTGAGCTGGTCGGCCCGTTGCTGCGACCCGGCTGGGAACGCGGTGAGAGCGCCATCGAAGCGGGTGATCGTCCTGCGGAATGCCGCATGTACAACGGTGTTCAGGGTCAGGTGCTCGGTCATGTCGGCCTCCTACTGGCCAAGGGTGCGTCGGCGGCCACGGACCGCAGCCGCACTGCCGCCGCAGCAGAAAGAAGCAACCCCACAAACATACGGGCGCACCCAAGACCAGCGCGACCCCATTCAACCGACCCGTGCTCTGGGCGCCAAGGCAGGACGGCTCAGCCGGACGGCGTCTCACAGAAGTGAGGACCTCTGTCGTGAGTGACGTTTCGTGGAACTTGCTCGACGACTGGGGGGATCGTTGTTGCGCAGCGCGCCATCAGCATGCCGCCTGACAGCCCTCGTCGGCTGCGGGTCCTGCTGGTGCGAATGTGCCGGGGCCTCGTGAACTACTTGGCGTGGGTGCCTTCGCGACGCCACCTTGGGTGGTCGGTGAGAATGGTAGGTATGTACGCGACCCGGTACGAGGAGATCGAACGCAAGTACGCGGTCGATCCCGACACTGCGCTGCCGGCATTCGGCTTCGTCGATGCCGTGGCCGAGGTCGGTCTGCCTGCGGAGGCCGAACTGGAGGCGGTGTACTTCGACACACCGCACCTGGATCTGCTTCGGCATGGCATCACAGTGCGGCGCCGGGTCGGCGGGCACGATCAGGGTTGGCACCTGAAGCAGCCGTCTGGACAGGACGCACGAACCGAGACGCATCTCCCGTTGGGGCGGGCCGTGCGTACCGTGCCGCAGCGGCTGCGTGAGATGGTCGAGCACGTCATCGGCTCAGAGAGGCTCGTGCCCGTCGCACAGGTGACGACACACCGTTCCGAACGTGCACTGTTCGATTCGGCCGGCACTCGAATCGCGACGTTCTGCGACGACCACGTCTCCGCCGAGCGGCTCCTGAAGCCCAGCATGCTACAGCGTTGGCGGGAGTGGGAGATCGAACTCGACGGCGGGCACCGAGAGCTGTTCGAGCACATCGAGCCTGTCATCGTCGCTGCCGGCGCGCGACCTGCGAGGGCCTCCTCGAAGGTTGCCCGAGCCCTCGCGATGCCGAGCCGCGGGGACGACAAGCACCCACTGCGACCGGACCCGCCACGTCGCCGATCAGAGACCACGGAGGTACTGCATGCTTACCTGCTCGAGCAGGTGAGCGTCCTGCAGGAGCACGATGCAGGACTGCGCGGAGGGAGGGTCCATCAGCTTCGGATCGCGGCCCGCCGCCTGCGTTCCGTCCTGGCCAGCTACCAGGAAGTCTTCGAGCCGGGTGCGGTCGATCCAGTTCGCGAAGAGCTCCGATGGCTGGGGGTCTCGCTGGGTGCGGCGCGTGACTTCGAGGTCCTGCGACGCCACCTGGACGCCATGCTCGACGACGAGTTCCACGAACCCGCGGGGCTGCCCGCGACGACATTGCGCCAGCTCATCGACCACGACTTGGAGCAGGCGCACCGCACCGGCCACCAGGCAGCGATGGACGCCGTTTCGAGCCCCCGGTACGGGCGCTTGCTCCAGATGCTTCAGATCGTCATGGGGCCCATCAGTGTTCGACCCCAGTCCAAGCGTGCGCGCACGATGCTTCCCAAGATCCTTGCGCGTGACGTGCGACGGGTGCGCTGCGTGGCGAAGCAGGCCCGTGACGCCGCCCCCGGCCCACAGCGAGACGCGGCACTGCATGAGGTCCGTAAGAAGGTCAAGCGGTTGCGGTACTCCGCCGAGTGCGCCGCCCCCGTCCTCGGCAAGCGCGCCAGCAAACTCGCATCACGTGCGAAGAGACTGCAGGAAGCATTGGGCGCCCACCAAGACACCGTGGCCTCACGCGCGTGGCTAGAGGACCTAGCCAAACGATCCCCCGACGAGGTCGCTTTCAGCGCGGGCAGGCTCCACGCCCGGGAAGAACAACGGGCGCGCTGCGCTGAACGCGACTACGAAAAGGCGTTGCAACAACTCCCCCAGCACCACATCAACAAATGGCTGCGCGGCAAGCACAACTGACCCCAACAGCCGATGGCTGGCCAGGATTGGCCACGCGCCCTAAACCGGCCAAGCGCACGCACTCACCGGCCGATACGCGGCGGAAAGACGCAGGTCCAACGTGCGCGGTGGCGGCAGCTTGGGCGCCGCTCCGTCGATGGATGTTCGGGGTCGACGCGGTTTAAAGGTGTATCCACCCCCCCAGTGTCGAAATCAACGGTCCATGCTCGTCATCGTGGTGTCAGCCCTGCGATGAGAGGATGAATCGTGCCCAAGTACGTCGTCATATTTCCCGCCGACAATGAGGCTGAGTGGGAGGCTGGCAGCGCGGCCGACCACCAAGCCACATTCGACACCGACCAAGAGTTCATCCGACGGCTGGCGGAGCATGGGGGCGCCCTGGCTGGCGGCGCCGCGCTCGCGCACAGCCGCACGGCGAGGACGCTCCGGCGCGGACCGGCTTCAAGCGCACTTGTCACCGAAGGTCCGTTCGCGGAGACCGTAGAGCAGATCTCCGGCTTCTTCATCGTGAGTTGCGAGGAGAAGGAAGCCCTTGTGGCGGCCGCCAAGGTCCTACTCCGGGCGCACGCCGTGGTCGAGATCCGGCCGGTGGAAGACTGCTAGCCTTCGCGCGACGGCACTGTCCAACACTGGACACTCCGTCACCGACGCGGTCAGCTCGCGGCGGAGTGGGGCAAGTCCGGTTAAGGGGCGCTTCGCCGATGGGTGTGGGGTCATAGTCGTAGCCCGCCACCGAAGTGGCGCGAACAGGTGCCGGGAAGCGTGGCTGAGTGGACCTCAGGACGGTGGTGTGGTCAGCTCCGCGCGCCTGGGCGCATCTGCTCAGTCGTGGGCCCTGGTGATGCCGGGCGGCGTGGTCAGCACTTTGGGCAGATATTCGAGCAGTTGTAGCCGACCGTCGAATGTGCGGCTGTTCACCATCTCAAGCGCAACGTCGGGATAGCCGTCGTAGATCCGGTCCTGGCCGGTGCTTCCGGTGATGACCGGAAAGACGACCACACGAAAACGGTCCACCAGTCCGGCGCTCAGCAGTGACCGGCACAAGGTGAGACTGCCGATGGTCACCATGGACGTGGCATCGGTGGTGGCCTTCATCGCGCGTACCGCCTTGACGGGGTCCTGCCTGACCAGGGTGGAGTTTGGCCACGCCAGCGGCTCGGTCAACGTGCTCGAAAACACGACCTTCGATCTGCTGGACAACGAGTCCGTCCCGGCCTCCCCGCTGCTGGCGAACCCGTACATCACCCGATAGGTGCTCGCGCCCATCAGGACGGCGAAGGCCGCTTCCTGCTGGCTGTCCAGCCAAGCGAGGTACTCGGGACCCTCCAGGCCCCACCATCCTGGCCACCCGTCGGCGGCGCCGTACCCATCGAGGGAGGAGATGAAGTCAACGACGAGCTCGGCCATCTGCGCGTCGTCCTCTCCGTGACGGGTGAACGGCTGCCCCCCGCCGCCAAAGCGTGGTCGCAGTTCACTGGCGTGGACTGACTCTACGCCGGCTCAGAATCATCGGCCGGCCGCCGGAATTCCTGCCAGCGGTCCCCACCCCTGACCACGTCAGACACACCGACACCAAGCCCATCGGCATGATCGGCGGCAGGAGAGGATGGATGCAGAAGCACTCCATCAACCCTAGCGTGTCGGGATGATGTTCAGTCGAGACCTTCGCGACGCGGTTGCACGGGGGGAGATCACGGTCTCGATCAGACTGTGGAGCCTACCTCAGGTCAAGGTCGGTGGCCGCAACCGGACCGCCGGCGTCATCATCGAGATCGACACGATCGAGCTCCTGCCCTTCTCAGCCGTGACCAACGACGATGTGTCCGCCTCAGGCGAGCCAAGTCGTGAGGCACTCCGCGATCGGGCGGCGCACTCTGGGCCGATCGACGACGACACACTCGTCCACCGAATCGAGTTCCATGTCCAGTAGCGGAGGGCGGTAGTTCCGTGCGGGTTAGCGGTACTTGCGGATGACCTCGGGGTTCTCCTCGGACCAGCCGCTGCCCGGTAGGTTGTCGACAGGTCAGACGTCTTGTGGGGTGTTTCCCTCCCGTGCCAAAGTGGGCGGGTGCAGAGCGTTTACGACGCGGCGGGCGGTCGCAAAGGGATGTTGCGTCTGGCTGAGGCGTGGCACCGCCGGGTGCTGGCCGACGAGGTGGTGGCCCACGCGTTCAGCCACGGGTTCAAGGACGACCACACGCCCCGGCTCGCGGCGTACTTCGAGGAGGCGCTCGGAGGACCGGCGACCTACACCGATAGGTACGGCGGCGAGAGTGAGGTCGTACGGATCCACTCGGGCAACGGCGAGCACACCGACATGGACAACCGCGCCGTCCGCTGCTGGGACGAGGCGCTGACCGACCTCGGGCTCGATTCTGACGAGCGGCTACGACGCACGCTGCACGACTACTTCGCGTGGGCGACCCGGTCGACGATGTCGCGCTACCACGAGTCACCCGACGAGGTCCCGGACGGACTGCCGCTTCGGCACTGGTCGTGGGACGGACTCGTTCCGGGTCGCGAAGAGTGGTCCAAGAGCGCGACCTAACCGCAGTCCCACACCGTTGGCGATCGGGGTTGGTCGGCGGTTACCCGGTGGGCGGCTCGACCCACTCCTGGTGCCGACGGTCGCGTTGCTGGGCTGACGGTCGACACCCTTGCGCAATCATTGGGTAAGCAGTAACTTACGTGTTTGTGGCGACTTACCCATTGGACGCGTGGGCTTTGCTTGGCGACCCTAGCCGCCGCGCGATCATCGAGCAGCTGTCGAACGGCCCGTGCACGGTGACGGAAGTGGCCGATGAGATGCCCATCAGTCGGCCCGCGGTGAGCCAGCACTTGAAGGTGCTCAAAGACGCCGGCATCGTGCGTGACGCACCCCAAGGTCGCCACCGGGTGTACCGCATCGACGCGCAACGCTTGGAGAGGTACCGCCGGCAGCTGGACCAGTTCTGGTCCGAGGCATTGAACAACCTTGCAACGCCAGCGCATGAGCACGAGACGGGAGCCGTATGAGTGTGGAGCCCGACGGGTCTGTGCGGCACGAGGTCGTCGTCAACCTCCCCCAGGACCAGGCGTTCTGGGCGTTCGCCGACCTGGACCGGATCAAGCCGCGTGAGCACAACATGCTTGCAGTCCCCATCGAGCAGACCGTGCTCGAGCAGCACGCCGGCGGAGACGTTTATGACCGAGGTGTAGATGGCAGCTTTTGCCGGTGGGGCCGCGTCCTGACCTTCGACCCGCCGAACGTGATCGCGTTTACGTGGGACATCGGACCTGACTGGCAGGTGGCCGCGGACCTGACTCAGGCCAGTGAGGTCGAGGTCACGTTCACCGCCGAGACCGACCAGCGCACATGCGTCATCCTCGTTCACCGGCACCTCGACCGGCACGGTCAGGGCTTCGAGTCCATGCGCGAGGGTCTTAACCGTGGCGACGGTTGGCCGCTGTACCTGGATCGCTACCAGTCCCTGACCATCGGCCCTTCGGACCGCGCATGAGCAAATCCGACCTGTTGGCGCTGGCCGAAGAGGAGCGCGCAGACCTACTGACACTGCTACAGACCCTCACCACAGATCAGTGGAACGCCCAGTCCCTGTGCACCCAGTGGCGCGTGCGCGACGTGGCGGCCCACGTCGTCAGCTACGACGAGCTGTCCAAAAGCGCCCTAGTCAGCACGTTTGTCCGCGGCGGCCTTCGCCTCAATGGCGTCAACGCCGTCGCACTCAACCATTACGAGGATCTGCAACCCGACGATGTCATCGACCTCCTCTCTCGCAACCTGCGACCAAGCGGGCTCCCGAGGGGGTTCGGTGGTGGTATCGCACTGACCGACGGCACAATCCACCACCAGGACATCCGACGCGCGCTC
>JBDSVV010000212.1:0-2867 GCA_039927035.1 Ornithinibacter sp.
GGCGGTCGCGGCGCGCAGCTCCTCGACCGCCGACTGCATGTAGTGGGTGTGGAACGCGCCGGCCACCTTGAGCGGGATCACCCGTGCGCGCGCAGGCGGGTCCTCGGCCAGCTCGGCGAGCGCGGGAAGCGAACCCGCGGCCACGACCTGACCCGCGCCGTTGACGTTCGCCGGGGTGAGGAGGTGTCGGCCGATGGTGGCGAGCACGACATCCGGGTCCCCGCCCAGGACGGCGCTCATGCCGGTGGGCGTGGTGGCGCTGGCCTGCGCCATCGCACGGCCGCGGCGTGCGACGAAGCGCATGGCGTAGGACTCGGAGAACACGCCGGCTCCTGTTGCCGCGGTGATCTCGCCGACGGAGTGGCCCGCGATGACCCCCGTCTCCGGCAGCGCCTCGACCGCACTCGTGCCCCCGCTGAGGGCGCCGAGCGCGAGCAGACCGGCACCGACGATGAGTGGCTGCGCGATCGCGGTGTCCTTGATGGTCTTCTCGTCCGAGGTGGTGCCGTGCGTGACGAGGTCGACCTTGGCAGCATCCGAGAGAGTGCCGAGGTGCTCGCGAAGACCGGGGAGCTCGAGCCACGGAGCGAGGAAGCCGGGGGTCTGGGAGCCCTGGCCCGGGCAGACGATGACGATCACGCTCCCAGCGTGGCGCCGAACGGCCGGTGATCTCGCGATGAGGGGAGACGAACCTCAGACCTTCGTTCTGGAGGATTCCCACAAATCCGGCACGACTCAGGTCCGGGGTGTGGCGCGAGACACAGGCCCGAGGCGGTGGACCGCGAGGGCCGTGCGGACGGTCTGGGCGTCGTGCGGGTCACCGAGGTCGTAGCCGGTGGTCTTCGCGATTCCCGCCAGCCGGTAGCGGACCGTGTTGGGGTGGACGATCAGCGCTCGTGCGGTGGCCTCCACACCGCGACCACCGTCGAGGAAGGCCTGCGCGGTCTCGAGCAGCGTGCCACCCGCGCTGTCCTGGAGCGGGCGGATGATCCGGGCGACGAGAGCGCCGCGAGCGGGAAGGTCGCCGAGGAGCGCCCGCTCGGCGAGGAGGTCGTCGGCGCGCACGGGCCTCGGCGCCCCCGGCCAGGCCGGGGCGGCGCTGTGGCCCGAGATCGCGGCACGCGCGCTGCGACCGGCGGCGAACACGTGGGGGACCGTCGGTCCGACGACGAGCGGGCCGTCTCCGAGGTGACGGTCCAGGGCTGCCGCGAGCTCGAGGGGGTCCGCGACGCTCCCACCGATGCAGATGATCCTGGGTCCGTGGATGGCGACGAGCAGCTCCAGCCCCAGTCGTCGAGCCGAGCGGTGCAGCTCACCGAGCACCGGCCCCGTGCCGCCCTGTGGGGTCGACCCCACCACGACCACGACACGGGTGACCGAGCCCCAGCCCAGCGCCGCGGCCCGCGACTGCATGGACTCATCGGCCTCCCCCCGGATCACGGCGTCGACGACGAGGGACTCCAGGCGGGCGTCCCACGCGCCGCGTGCCTCGGCTGCCTCCGCGTAGACCTCAGCGGCGGAGAAGGCCACTTCACGGCTGTAGCGCAGCACCGCCTCGCGCGTGATGTCCTCCTCCCCGGGAGCCGCCAGGTCGGTGATGTCGCGCTCGACCACCGCGATGACGGTACGAATCAGCCCGAGCGTCTGGGCGAGCGAGATCGATCGGGTGAGCTCGCGCGGGGCGGTGCCGAAGACGTCTGCGGTCACGGCCGGGCTGGTGTGGTCACCTCCGAACCAGTCGAGGAAGGAGGTGATGCCAGCCTGCGCCACCAGGCCCACCCATGACCGGTCCTCGGCCGAGAGCGCGCGGAACCACTGATGGTCGGTCTCCATCTGGCGCACGGCGGCGGCGCCGAGGTCGCCGCCTGCCCGGGCGACCCGGCGTCGGGTGGCGGCCGAAGGGACCGGGCGGGTGGACGGCATACCGGGAGTGTATTTGTGCGCGGCACACAACCGTGAAGACTTCTCAGTCGGTGCCGAACTCCATCGCCGCGCTGTCCAGAGCCCGCTCCTGCTCGCCCTCGACGGTGGGGTTGGCCGTGATCCTATCGTAGCCACCGCTGGGGATGGCGCCGAAGAGGGTGCCGTGCTCGACCTTGAGCTGGCCCTGGTCGAAGGGTTGGCCGGCGTAGAGCTCGAGCTTCGCGCGGCTGTCGGCGATGTCGAGGTTGCGCATCGTCAGCTGGCCGATCCGGTCGCCCGGTCCGAAGGCGGCGTTCTCGACCCGCTCCATCGACAGCTTGTCGGGGTGATAGCTGAAGTTCTCACCGCGGGTGTCGAGGATCGAGTAGTCCTCACCACGGCGCAACCGCAGGGTCACCTGACCGGTCACCACGGAGGCGATCCAGCGCTGGATCGCCTCGCGCATCATCAGGCTCTGTGGGTCGAGCCACCGCCCCTCGTAGAGCAGCCGCCCCAGCCGGCGCCCCTCGGAGTGGTAGTTCGCGATGGTGTCCTCGTTGTGGACGGCGTTGAGCAGCCGCTCGTAGGCGATGTGCAGCAGGGCCATGCCGGGGGCCTCGTAGATGCCGCGCGACTTGGCCTCGATGATCCGGTTCTCGATCTGGTCGGACATGCCCAGGCCGTGGCGACCGCCGACGCGGTTTGCCTCCTCCACGAGCGCCACGGGGTCCAGGGTGCGACCGTTGATCGCCACGGGGCGACCCTGGACGAAGGTCACCGTCACGTCCTCGGAGTCGATCTCGACGGACGGGTCCCAGAACCGCACCCCCATGATCGGCTCGACGACCTCCATCGACTCCTCGAGGTGCTCCAGGGTCTTCGCCTCGTGCGTCGCCCCCCAGATGTTCGCGTCCGTGGAGTAGGCCTTCTCCTGGCTGGCGCGGTAGGGGAGGTCGCGCTCGGTG
>JBDSVV010000213.1:0-21485 GCA_039927035.1 Ornithinibacter sp.
CACACGCCGACGAACCCGACCCGTGGGACACGCCGGACACCCCCACCCCCGACGCGCAAACAACTGACCTATTGGTCGATAGTTCACACGCCGACGAACCCGACCCGTGGGACACGCCGGACACCCCCACCCCCGACGCGCAAACAACTGACCTATTGGTCGATAGTTCACACGCCGACGAACCCGACCCCTGGGACACGCCCGCCGGGGGTGCCGAAGGCGCGGAGGATCGCGCGGTTGACACTCCTGCCGAGCTGGGTGTGGATCCGGAGGCCAAGATCGACCTCGGCACGGCATCCAATGGTGATGCCGGTCTCACCGGTGACTCGGCCCTGCTCAACGAGCCCGACCCCTGGGACTGACGCCTGCGCGGCGCGGGCCGCCGCCCGGCCCCCCCTTGGTCGACAGGAAGAACACGCCGCCCCGCGAGATGCGGGACGGCGTGTTCTCTGCTCGACGGGCTGCGGTCAGCCGAGACCATTGCTGGACAGGAACTCCGCAGCGACGGTCTTGGGGTCCTTCTTGTCGATGTCGGTCTGCTTGAGCATGTCGGCGATGGCCGCCGTGGTCAGCTTCGCGGAGACAGCATTGAGCGTCTCCTTGACCTCGTCGGCACGGTCAGCCCGCACGAGCGGGAAGATGTTCTGCGAGCCATAGAGCTTCTTGGTGTCCTCAAGCGCCACGAACCCGTTTGCCGCGATGGCCGGGTCGGTGGAGAAGATGTTGGCGACCTGCACCTGGTCGTTCTTCAGGGCCTGCACGATGGCCTGACCGGTCAGCGGCCGGAAGGTCTTGAACTCCACCCCGTAGGTCTTCTTCAGCCCGGGAATGCCCTGGGTGCGCTCACCGAACTCCGGCGGGCCTGCCACCGCGAGATCCTTGGCGACCGGCGCCAGGTCCGCGATGGTCTTCAGGCTGTACTTGTCGGCGGTGGCCTTCGACACGACGATGGTGTCGTTGTCCTCGGCCGCAGACTTGTCGAGAGCCACCAGCGACTTCGGGATGAGCTCCTGCATCTTCGCGTAGACCTCGTCGGGGTCGGTGCCGGTGAAGGTCTTGTCGTAGAACAGCGCGAGCGCGCCGGTGTACTCAGGGAACACCTGCACCGAGTTGTCCTCGAGCGCGCGCAGGTAGATCTCGCGGGATCCGATGTTGGTCTTGGTCGACGCGTCGATGCCCTTGGCCTTCAGCGCCCCGGCATAGATCTCGGCGAGGAGGGTGGACTCGGAGAAGTTGGCGCCACCGATGACGATCGGTCCACCAGCGGCCCCCCCGCTCGCGGAGGTGGCCGGGGTGTCAGCGGCCAGGGGATCGTTGGAACTGCCGCAGGCGGTGAGCCCGAGGATCGAAGCCGCGAGCAGTGCGACGGCCGAGGTGGTGCGCTTCATGGGAAGTCCCTTTCAGGGGGTGGTCTCGGGCAATCTCGTGAGGGAGCCGCTCAGGCAGGAGTGCGCAGGTCGACGCCAGCATCGTCGGTCCCAACAGGTGCGTCGCCCCGATGCTTCCGCCGGTTACCGTTTCGTGACGTTGCGCCAGTGAGGCCGGGCGACACCGTGCGCCGTTGGACCAGGCCCAGCACCGCGTCGACGGCCACCGCCAGCACGGCCACCAGGATCGCCCCGCCAGCTGTGCGGGGGTAGTCACCGAGCGCGATGCCGTCGATGAGGTAGCGGCCCAGACCCCCGAGACCGATGTATGCCGCCACGGTCGTCGTGGCGATGACCTGCAGCACGGCGGATCGCACTCCGGAGAACAGCAACGGCATCGCGTTGGGGAGCTCGACCTGCCGCAACACCTGACCACCAGACATGCCCACTCCCGCAGCTGCATCACGGGCAGCAGGATCGACCGCCTCGATCCCGGCATACGTGCCGGCGAGTAGCGGAGGGATCGCCAGGAGGGCGAGGACGGAGATGCTCGGCACGAGGTAGTAGAGGTTTCCCGAGAACTTGGGCCCCAGCCAGAGCGCCACTGCGAAGAGGAGCCCGAGGGTGGGCACCGCCCGCACCGAGTTCGCCAGCGACACCAGCCACCTGGCCCGACCCGTGTGCCCGACCCAGAGCCCGACGGGGATCGCGATGAGTGCAGCGAAGAAGAGGGACAGACCTGCGTACTCGAGGTGCTCGAGCAGCCGGTTGGGGATGCCGCTGTCGCCGGACCAGTTGGCCGGATCGGTGAACCACGAGACCAGCGAAGGGATCATGCTCGCCCCCCGGCGGCCCGGAGCCACGGTGTCAGCAGCCGACTGCTCACCAGGATCAGGGCATCGAGCGCCAGGGCGAGCACAACGCAGGCGAGGATGCCGGTCACGAGCTCACCCCAGATGATGCGGTTGTATCCGTCGATCAGCAGGTCACCGAGCTGGGAGACTCCGAGCAACGAGGCGACGCTGACGATGCTCACGTTGCTCACTGCCGCCACGCGTAGACCGGCCGCGATGACCGGCACTGCCAGTGGGAGCTCCACCCCGAACAGTCGCCGAAGGCCCTTGTAGCCCATGGCTGTCGCCGCCTGCTCGATGTGGTCGGGCACCGCTCGCAAGCCGTCGGCGACCGTGCGGGCCAGCAGCGCGACCGTGTAGACGGTCATCGCGACGACGACGTTGACCGGGTCGAGGATCTTGGTACCGAGGATGCCGGGCATCACGACGAACAGGGCCAGCGATGGGATCGTGTAGAGCAGGCCGGTAGCGGTGACGATGGCGGGATACGACCGCGACCACCTCTTTGCTGCCCACCCCAGCGGCAGCGCGACCACCAGCCCGATGACCAACGGGACCCCTGCGAGGTAGAGGTGCGAGCGAGCGAGGTCGAGCACCATCCCCCAGTTGTTCGACAGCCACGTCACGGAGTCGCCTCGTCGAGCACCGCCGACGCCCCCCCGTGCACCGGGTCCTTCTCGTCACGCTCCGGCCGGTCGGTGTCCTCGATCGCGGTGAGCACCTCGTGGGCCTGCACGGTGCCCGCCAGGGCGCCGCTCTCGTCGACGATGACCCCCCGCCGGCTCGGCGAGGAGAGTGCGGCATCGAGGGCACCGCGCAGCGAGCCCGCCAGGCGCGCCACCGTGCCACCGCGGTGGAGGTCGGAGTCGGTGACCTCGCGAGCGCCGATCCGCTCCGGCTCGATCCAACCGAGCGGGTGCCGGTCATCGCTCACCACCAGCAGCCACGCGTCAGATGACCTCGCCGGTCGCTCACCGAGGGTGATGGTCGGCTCTGAGCGCAGCGGCAGCCGTGGCGTGTCCTGAAACTGCAGAGCCCGGTAACCGCGGTCGCGACCGACGAAGTCCGCCACGAAGTCGTCCGCCGGGTGAGTGAGCAGGTATGCCGGTTCCGCCACCTGCGCCAGGCGACCACCCACTCGCAGCACCGCGACCTGGTCACCGAGCTTGATCGCCTCGTCGATGTCATGGGTCACGAAGACGATGGTCTTGCCGAGCTCGTCCTGCAGCCGCAGGAACTCGTCCTGCAGCTGCTCGCGCACGACGGGGTCGACCGCGGAGAAGGGCTCATCCATGAGCATCACGGGCGGGTCTGCGGCGAGTGCCCGGGCCACGCCGACGCGCTGCTGCTGGCCACCGGAGAGCTGGGAGGGATAGCGGTCCGCGAGGTGGCTCTCCAGCCCGACCCGCTCGAGGAGGTCGCGGGAGCGCTCCTTGATCTGCTTCTTGTCCCACCCGAGCAGGCGCGGCACGGTGCCGATGTTGTCGATCACTGTCAGGTGCGGGAACAGCCCGGCGTGCTGGATGACGTACCCGATGCCGCGGCGCAGCTCAGCCTGCTTCATCCGGCCGGTGTCCTGTCCGTCGAGACAGATGGTGCCTCGGGTGGGCTCGATCATCCGGTTGACCATCCGCAGGCTGGTCGTCTTACCGCAACCGGACGGCCCCACGAGCACCGTGATCTTGCCGGTGGGAGCAGTCAGGCTGAGGTCGTCGACGGCGGTGGTGCCGTCAGGGAACTGCTTCGTGACGGCGTCGAACCGGATCATCCGTCGACCCTAACGGGTCACCGCGGCGGCATGCCGCCCCAGCGACCCAGCCCTCAGAAATCCTTGAACAGCTCGGGCGGGACGTCCTCCACCCCGTCGACACCCGCAAAGAGGGCACGGTCCAGTGGAGTGCTCGCGCGCAACACGCTCACCGAACCCCTGGGTTCGAGCACGACCACCGCGACCTCGTCACGGCTCCTGATCCCATGGGTGCGAAGTTGGCTCCACAGCATCGCCTCGGTCATCCCGAACTTGGTCAACGCCTCGGTGCGCACGCTCTGCCCGGCCATGAGCACCACCGCCGGGCGACCCCACCTCGGCACCAGGCCACGCGTCGCCGAGCTCCACCGTCCGAAGATTCGCTCGAGCAGCACCAGCGTGCCGATGGCGACGAGACCGCCCAGGAGGTTGGGGGAGTTGCCCAGCGTCGCGCGGGCAGCGATCGAACCGACGAGGGTGACCAACGCGATGCTCCCCGTGCTGGGGTTCGCGGTGAGCCGCCTCCCCCACACGCGTACGACGGCGGAGAGCGCGACGTAGAGGATCGTGGCCGAGATGACGACGCCGATGGCGTTGATCAGCGAGATGCCCAGGTGCGCTTCGATGGTGTCCACAGCCCCGATGGTCCCGCAGCCACCTGGATGCCGGCCACCCCCAGACCCGGTGCCGACGAGATGTGGTGCGCCCGGCATACGGTGTCCTCCGTGTACAGCCGCGTGGTCAATGCCTTCTCGGCGACCAAGGCCGGGTCCTGGGTGGTTCGGCACGTGGCGGCCCGCGTCGACCCGACGTTGTTCCGCTGGTCGCGCGGCCGGGTGACGACCACCGGCAGGCCGACCCTTCCCATGCTGACCCTGACGACGACGGGACGACGCACCCTGCGGCCCAGGCCCGTCCAGCTCGCGCACCTCGCGGAGCGCAGTGGCACCTGGCTGGTCGTCGCGAGCGCCATGGGTCAGGACACCGACCCGGACTGGCTGCTCAACCTGCGCGCCGACCCGAGGGCGAGGGTGCTGCTGCCCGGCCGGGAGCTGGAGGTCCTCGCCACCGTGCTCGACGCAGACGAGAAGGCCGCGGCCTGGCCCGATCTCGTGCGCACCGTGCCCCAGCTGCGCACCTACGTGAGCCGCACGACCCGTGACATCCCGGTCGTGCGGCTCACTCCTCGCTCGCGCCCCTAGTGTGCGCGGAGCGAGGTGCTCACTGAAGGGGGTCGGAGCCGGCGAGGGCGTCGGTCACGAAGGTGGCCACGTCATCGTGCCAGCGGCCCGGGTGGTGCAGCATCGCATGCGTCTCGCCGTCCACGGGGACGTGCGTCACGTCGGCCCCCTCGAGCGTGTAGCGCTCGGCGATGACCTGCGTGCGGCGAGGGTCGGTCATCCGGTCACGGGTGCCGTGCATGAGCAGCATCCTCGTGCCGGGTCGGGGAGAGGTGACGTCACCCACGATCCACGGGGCCAGGGCTGCGATCGCGGCGACGTCGGGCTGGTTGGCGAGGTGGAGTGCCACCCGGCCGCCCATCGAGTGCCCGATCAGCGCGATCGGCAGCCCGGGGAGGACGCGGCGAATCCGCTCCAGAGCCCACCTGGCGTCCTGCACCGGGTCCTGACGGATGCCGTTCCAGCCCCGGACCCGGTACTTCAGCCGGACGACGGCGAGGTCGTGGCCCGCGCGGCGAGAGATGGCCGTTGCGAATGGAAGCATCCGCAGCGCGGCCAAGCTCCACCACCGCACCGGCATCCGGCTGTCCTCGGCACCTCCGTGCAGGATGAGCACCACTCCTCGGGGGTCATCGGGCACGTGGCCCCGCAGCTCGGCGCCTGCCCCACCTTCGGGGTCGAGCAGCGCTTCGGCCAGGCCAGGGTGGGCGACGGGGGCCGGGCCCGCATCGGGCGCAGAGGGCGATTGCCGCTGCCCACCGTGGTCGGTGGTGCTCTCTTCCATCAGTTCATCCTCCAGGATTCTCCCCCGTGGTTCGGAGCGTCACGCTCCGCGGATTGGGCTCCGACCCCGAAGCCTGCAGGTCAGACGTCTGCTCGGTGAAAGTTCTGGAAGCTGCGGCTTGCCGTCGGGCCACGCTGGCCCTGGTAGTGCGACCCGTGCGATGCCGACCCGTACGGGTTCTCCGCAGGCGAGGACAGCCGGAAGAAGGCGAGCTGGCCGATCTTCATCCCGGGCCACAACATGATCGGCAGCGTGGCGACGTTGGAGAGCTCGAGGGTGACGTGACCGGTGAACCCCGGGTCGACGAACCCGGCGGTGGCGTGGGTCAGCAGACCCAGCCGGCCCAGGCTCGACTTGCCCTCGACCCGAGCGGCCAGGTCGTCGGGCAGGGAGACGGTCTCGAGGGTGGACCCCAAGACGAACTCCCCAGGGTGCAGCACGAACCCCTCCTGCGGGTCGACCTCCAGGAGTCGGGTCAGGTCGGCCTGGTCCTGGGACGGGTCAATCACCGGGTACTTGTGGTTGTCGAAGAGCCGGAAGAACTTGTCGAGGCACACGTCGACGCTGCTCGGCTGGATCATCGAGGGATCCCACGGGTCCAGACGCACCCGCCCGGTCTCGATCTCGGCAGCGATGTCACGGTCGGAGAGGAGCACGTGGTCAGGCTACTCGGGCACCCTCGGGCCGCCGAGTGAGGGGCGGCGCAGTTGGGTTAGACTTCCCGGCGCCGGGGAGGTCGCCATAACGGTCGCGACCCGGCTCGCCGATGTAGCTCAATGGTAGAGCGCCAGCTTCCCAAGCTGGACACGCGGGTTCGATTCCCGTCATCGGCTCTCACCTTCCGCTGATCCCGGGGCACGAGCCCACGCCCGCCCTGGAACCGGTGTGAGACAGCGGCGCGACGCGTGTGAAGGACGATGCCCACCGTCCGCAGTCCTGTGACTCAAGCCCGACCGTCAACCGGTGTACATGACGCGATAGCCCGAGGGGGTCGTGTGCGCCAGCTCGCGGAAGGCGGCGTTGACCGCCGACAGCGAGCCGTAGCCCATCTCGTGGGCGATCAGGGTGTCGTCGGCTGCGAGCAGCTCGGCGTGGGACCGGCGTCTCACGGGTCCGTCGGTGATCAGGGCTCGGAGCATGGCATTGGACCGGACGAAGGCGTCAGACGCGAGGTAGGCCGCGTCAGAGGCGAGGTGGTCCCACTCGCGCGCGACCGTCACGCTGCGGTCGTCCTCGCGCGAGGCGTCGACGCGCCGGCGCTCAGGTGACCTTGCGGGTGGGGGGCTGCGGCCTGCGGTACGCGCTCACGGAGCCGGTGCAAGGCGCGAACCCCAAGCTGCGGTAGACGCGCCCGGCGGGGTTGGTGTCCTCGGTGACGATGACCCATCGGTCGCAGCCACCATCGGCGGCCCACTGCGCGGCAACCCCGAGCAGGTGGGACGCCAACCCTCGCCGTCGGTGCTCGGCACGGGTGCTGACGCCTTGGTATCGAGCGGTGTCGCCGCACCTCACGATGCCAAGGTCCGCGACGAGGGCGCCGCCCGCGAAAGCCCCGAACCAGGCTCCGAGGTCACGCTCGGAGAGACCTCGTCGAGTCTGCGCCCGGGCCTGCGCGAACCGCTCGAAGGAGGCGGGGTCCTCCTCACCGGTGCGGTCGTTCTCCGCGACGGCCCGGGCCACTGCCTGGGCCCAGTCACCACCACGAAGCCGGCGCACCGTGTAGCCCTGCGCCAGGGGAACTCGGCGGGGCAGCGTCCTGGTCGTGAGCACGTCGTCCAGTTCGAGGTCGAGCCCCTGCGCGGCCCAGGCTTCGCGGTCCTCGGGCATCCGGGCCAGGCCGATCGCGACCCAGTGCGCCTCGGGAAAGGCCAGCCGAAATGTGGTGACCCACCGCCACGGGTCCCCCAGTGACTCCTCGTCCATGACGAACAGGAAGTTACCCCAGTGGAAGTCGGGGTTGTGCGGTGTGCGCACGACCAGGTGGTCCCCGCGCTCCTGCACGGTGGAGCCGGTGAGCTCCAGGATGGCCAGGTCGGTGGCCCAGCCGGCCGGGGCCATTCGCATCGCCCGACGCTACCGCGATCATCACGATGGGGGTCGGGCGCCGTGGTGCGCTCTGAGGTGCGCCCGGAAGAAGCCCGTGGCGATGCGGCACCGGTCGCCACGATGGACCGCGTAGTCTTGGCCTGTGTCCCGTCGTCTGACGAGGGCGCCCCGGCGATCTGGGGGCCAGGGCTCTGTCCTTGGCACGCGTTCGCCACGATGCGGGATGCCGTGCCTCCGGCGCGTTGGCCGCGTCGCCCACGCACGGTGGCTCGGCGCCGATCTTGGCGCCGCGCCGTGTCCGACTTTGGAGAAGGAACCGCTTGGCACAGCGAGATTCGCGCCGAGCCGGCGCGCCGCGCACCACGCAGCGCGACCGGCGACATTCGCGCGCCGGTGACGACGAGGGCATCATCCCGGTCCTGGCGAAGGCCGTGCGGCAGGTCGAGGCCGCCGCACAGCGCGGCAAGGTCGGGCCCAGCAGCCGAACGGCATACCAAGTGGTCGCCCTTCTGGTGCGGGAGGAACGATCCCGGGTCAAGGGGGACACCACCATGGCGGAGTCCCAGCGGGCCGCGGTGCTGACCCGGCTCGACGGCATCGCCACGATCCTCGCCAAGACCGCAGTGCGCGACACCTCGCTGTTGGAGCTGCTGGCGGACGGAGCCGTGGTCTCGTTCTCGTCGGTGAGCCTGAAGAACGAGATGCTTCGGGCGGGCGGGCGCGAGCCCGAACCTGAAGCCGAGCCCGAGCCCGCTGCGGCTGCCGGCCCGGCCCCCTCGACGCGTCGAGTGGTCCCTCAGACGGTGATCGCCCGCCAGCTGGCCAACCCCTTCCTGGCTCCGGACTTCTCGGCGCTGCCGGCACCGCGTCCGACCACCAATCGGCTCGGCGACTGGGAGTTGCTGAACCCCCTGTTCCGTGCCTTCGAGTACGGCGGCGACGCCACCTGCATGCCCCTGCCCGAGCCGGCGGATGGGGTGCACGGAGTCGGCCAGCTGGAACTGATGCGCCACCAGGCCCAGGTCGTCGCAGCGGCTGAGGCCGGTCACCGCACGTTCCTCCTCGCCGACGAGCCCGGCCTCGGCAAGACGGCCCAGGCGCTGCTCGCCGCCGAGGCTGCACACGCCTTTCCCCTCCTCGTCGTCGTCCCGAACGTCGTCAAGGCGAACTGGGCGCACGAGACCCGGCTGTGGACCCCCCGCCGGACCGCCACGGTGATCCACGGCGATGGCGACACCATCGACGGCTTCGCCGACGTCGTCATCGTCAACTACGACATCCTCGACCGCCACGTGGGCTGGCTGGGGAACCACGGCTTCCGCGGCATGGTCGTCGACGAGGCGCACTTCATCAAGAACAAGTCCTCGCAGCGCTCGCAGCACGTGCTGGAGCTGTCCGAACGCATCCGGGCCCGCACCAGCAACCCGCTGCTCATGGCCCTCACCGGCACACCGTTGATCAATGACATCGAGGACTTCAGGGCCATCTGGCAGTTCCTCGGTTGGATCGACGACAAGAGGCCTCGGCACGCCCTCATGGCAGCCCTCGAGATGACCCGCCTGACCCCGGCCGACCCGGGCTTCTACTCGGCCGCGCGCGCCAGCGTCATCGACCTCGGCATCGTCCGGCGACGCAAGCTCGACGTCGCCTCGGACATCCCGGCCCGCCGTGTCGCGGACCTGCCGGTCGAGCTCGACGACGAGGCCAGTCGCTCGATCCGGGCCGCGGAGCAGGAGCTCGCCCGCCGACTGGTCGCTCGCTATGAGGGGACGCTCGCCTCCCGCAAGGTGACCACCGAGGTCGACGGCATCGACCACGACCTCGTCCGCCGGGTCGCCGCGTGGGAACGCAAGAACGCCGGCTCGAAGAAGACCGGCGACAACGTGTTCACCGTGATGCGCAGGATCGGGCAGGCCAAGGCCGGACTGGCTTCTGACTACGCCGCCCAGCTGGCTCGCAGCGTGGGCAAGGTCGTGTTCTTCGCCAAGCACATCGACGTCATGGACACGGCGGAGCAGACCTTCGCCAAGCGGGGCATCGGCTACGCCTCGATCCGCGGCGACCAGACCCCGAAGGTGCGCAAGGCGAACATCGACGCGTTCCTCACCGACCCCGAGGTCTCGGTCGTGGTGTGCTCGCTCACGGCGGCAGGGGTGGGCCTCAACCTCCAGGTCGCCTCGAACGTCGTGCTGGCCGAGTTGTCGTGGACCTCTGCAGAGCAGACCCAGGCCATCGACCGGGTGCACCGGATCGGGCAGACCGAGCCGGTCACCGCCTGGCGGATCATCGCCGCTCAGACCATCGACCCGAAGATCGCCCAGCTCATCGACGACAAGGCAGGGCTCGCAGCCAGGGCGTTGGACGGCTCCGACGAGGAGGTCGGCTCCTCGGCCGACGTGCAGCTGGAGGCGCTGATCTCCCTGCTGACAGAGGCGTTGGAAGCCGACCGCCCAACTGCCTGAGGGCGGTTCGCCCCAACATCACGAATCGCCCTGCAGGTCAGGTCCTCACTTGCGCGCGAACATCTTCCACATGGGCACCACGCCCTCGGCGCTCTCACCGGCGTGGCCGAGGTAGCCCAGCCCCCAGTTCTGCTCGATGGTCGTGAGCAGCGAGTAGTGGTTGTAGGGGGTGTTGTCGACGACGTGGTGCGGGCCGTCGCCGGTGACGACGATCGCGGGGATCTTGCCACCCCCGTAGGTGCCACCCGGCCAGTCCACAGAGACGCGTGGGTCGTGGGCCGCAACGTAGGGACTCCCGCAGCACCCGTCTGCCGACTCCCAGCCCCCTGTCACCGTGTTACCGGTGTAGTCGTTCTCGTCGGTGACGATGACGATGGCGGACTTCTTGGTCCACGCCGTGCTGTCCATGATGGTCGTGACGGCACCCTTGACGAAGGCATCGGCCTTCTGCTTCAGGGAGGCGTCGTTGGCGTCATCCTTGCTCGACCCGTACGGGCAGGGGGTCTCGGGGTGGCCTTCCACGCTCGTGTAGACGCCACCGTGCATGTCGTTGCACTGGTTCGGCGAGATCCAGACGAACCGCGGTGCTTGAGGGGAGCTCAGGTCATCAGCCAGGGCGGAGTAGTCCTTGACCCTGGCCATCTCCGACGGGCTGTTCTTCACGCTGTCGAAGAGGACGAACGGGTTGTGCTTCTTGGCATACAGCTTGGTGGAGCCCGGCCCGTACCGGTCGAGCTTGTTGGCCGGGAGGTCTTCCATGTAGGCACCCCACCGGATGCCGGCGCCGGTGAGCTGTTGGGCGAGGTTCGGCCGGTCGAGGTTGACGACGTTCTCGTCCTCGTCGTCCTGGATGCCGAAGTTGTCGCCGGCGATGGCGGCGAGGTAGTTGGGCATCGACGGGTGCGTCACTCCGTAGTAGTTGGTCGCCGTCGCGTACTTCTCGGCCAGGGAGTTCACGAACGGGGCGTTGACGTCGCCGATGACGCTCGACAGGGAATGGTTCTCGAGCATGATGACGTACAGATGATCGAAGGCGCCGTGGGCTCGCTCGTTCTGCCGGTGCTCTCCGCTCTGACCCGCCGCACCTGTGGCGAGTGCGGGGGTGGCAGCAAGACCGAGCATCGCGACAGAGGCCGCGAGCAGGGTCGGAGTGAGTCGACGCATGGGTTTTCCTCCTCCTCCAGCGGACGCTGGGACCGTCGGCACGCTACGCCCGATCAGAGCCGCCGGGAACCCTTGCGCACCGGTGAATGTGGTGCGCCCTCCGCGTGCCTCTCAGCGGGTTCTTACCGCCACCCGGTGCTCGGCCTGCGCCGGCGGGGGTCATCCTCCCCGAGGGAATCAACGGCGGGGATGGTTTGATCGAGGAATGCGCATCTTCTTCACCGGGGGCAGCGGCAAGGCCGGCAGGCACGTCGCCACCTTCCTCGCCGAGCAGGGTCACCAGGTCACCAACGCCGACCTCGTCCCGTTGGAGCACCCAACCGTCGCCGACCTCCGAGTCGACCTCACCGACGCCGGGGAGACCTATTCGGCGCTCGCTGGCCTGGCGACGCTCGAAGAGCTCGACCTGCCCGAGAAGCCCGCCTACGACGCCGTCGTGCACTTCGCCGCCGTCCCGCGGATCCTGCTCAGGCCGGACGCAGCGACCTATGCGGCGAACGTCATCAGCACCTACAACGTGCTCGAGGCGGCAACCCGCCTGGGAGTGCGCAAGATCGTGTTCGCGTCCTCGGAGACGACCTACGGGATCTGCTTCGCCCAGGGCGAGCGGCGGCCGCACTACGTGCCCGTGGACGAGGACCATCCCACGGTCCCCGAGGACTCCTACGGGATGTCCAAGGTCGCCAACGAGGTGACGGCGCGCTCATTCCAGGCCCGCTCCGGTGCCGACGTCTACGGCCTGCGAATCAACAACGTCATCGAGCCGCACGAATACGCGGAGCTGTTCCCGGGGTTCCTCGCCGATCCGGCGACGCGACGCCGCAACATCTTCGCCTACATCGACACCCGTGACCTCGCTCAGATGGTGCAACGCTGCCTGGATGTCGACGGGCTGGGCTACGAGGTCTTCAACGTCGCCAACGCGGACCTGTCCGTGGACGCGACGACGAAGGAGATCCGGCACCGTTTCTACGACGGGATCGAGGTGCGCGCGGAGATGGGGCGTGACGAGACGTTCTACTCCATCGACAAGGCGCGAGACCTGCTCGGGTTCGCCCCCCTTCACTCCTGGCGCGACGTGCTCCCCGACACCGGGACTGGGCCCAACTGACCACCCTCGCACCGGACGGACCCGCGCCGCCTCCCTAGGATGCACGCGTGAGCCACCCTGGCATCGAACCCGTCTCCTCGGCCGCACCGGCGCTGACCGGCCCGGTGATGATGAACCAGAGCTGGCGGGACCTGACCTTCCTGCACTGGGCGCTCGACCCGGTGCGGGTCGCACACCGGATGCCGCCCGGCACCAGACCGGACACCCTCGACGGTGTCACGTATGTCGGGCTGATCCCGTTCCGGATGGTCGGAGCAGGAATCGCCCGCGGCCCCGCTGTCCCCTGGTTGGGGTCGTTCCTGGAGACCAACGTGCGGCTGTACTCCGTCGATGACACGGGCCGCCGCGGCATCGTGTTCCTCAGCCTCGACGCCGACCGGGCAGCGGTCGTCATGGGTGCGCGCGCGGCGCTCGGCCTGCCCTACCGCTGGGCCCGGATGCTCTACCGGAAGAGCGACGACGTGCATTCCTACGACGCGCACCTCCGCCGCCCCGGACGACGAACGGACAGCCACGTCGTGGTCCGAGCCGGCGAACCGCGCCAGAGCACGGAACTTGACGACTTCCTCAGCGCACGCTGGGGGCTGCACGTGCACTGGTGGGGCCGAACGTTGTACGTTCCCAACCATCACGAGCCCTGGCCAATTCACGACGCGGAGGTGCTGGCGCTGGACGACGGGCTGATGGCGTCCGTGGGACTCTCCGGGCTGGCCGCCCGCCCACCCGATCACGTGGCCTTCAGCCCGGGTGTGCGCACCGAGTTCGCGCTCCCCGGTGACGCGACCCGCCCCAGGCGCTCGTGAGACTCTTGGCTGTCACGTCGCGGCCCGACGACCCTTCGAACGAGCGCCGAGGAACATCACCATGACACTGGACAACACCACGCTCCAGGTCGATCGCGGCTCGCACTGCGACACCAGGGTGGTGACGGCGAAGGTGCCACCCCTTGCGCAGGCGCAGGTGCGTTGACGCGTCGAGCGTGCTGCCCTTACCGCGAACACCGTCACCGACGCGACGGTCGGCGACGCGCTCGGCTACTGGGACTTCTTCCCGACCGGAGATCCGAGCTGGGGTTGTGTGCCGGGCGCGAGCTGTTCATGACCGGGTGGCTCGCCGAGGACTGCGTCGCCGACAACGACTGGTTCGGGGCGCAGCGCGTGCTGGTGCTCGCTGCCTCGAGCAAGACGGCCATCAGCTTGCGCACTGCGCACGGGCCCGCGCCGGCATCGAGGTCATCGGCGTGACCTCCTCGCGACCGGGCGTTCACGCAGGCGGAAGCCACCACGACGATCCCGCGGCGCCGAGGTCGCGTCGGCGACGTGGAGCGAGGTGTATGACGGCCGGGTGGCAGCGGACACCGGGCACATCATCTCGCTCCGGGACTGATCCACCCATCCACTCGGCCCCAGGCCACCCCTGCCCCACGGCATCCGAGCGGTTCGATCCCAGCGAACCAGCAGCCTGCCTACCTCGAGAGCAGTTCCTCGAAACTGCTCGCGCCGAGCACTGGGAGCAGCGCGGCCGCCGCGTCGGGACAGCCCTCGGCGGCGAGTGCGTCGATGCCCGCGCCATCGATGTCGGTGAGCAGCCCCTGGCCGGTGTAGAAGGTGAAGAGTGCCCCACCGAAGGTGGCGGCCGCATACTCTGCCGGTTTCAGGTCAATGACCTTCGGGGTCTCCTCGGCCAGGAAGCCGCAGAGCTCATCGGCGCTCAGGGCCGCACCAGTGTCGGCCTGTCCATCGAGGTTGGCGTCACCTGCCGTCGCTGCACCAAGGTCAGAGGGCGCCGCCGAGGCCGCTTCCCTCACTGCGCCCGGGGTGCCTGCGACGTCGGAGCCCGCGCATCCACCCGGTCCTGTGCTGATCAGCACGACCGCTGCCACCGTGGTCCATCCTGACGCCATGTCAAGCTCCTTGCTCGCCGTGGGTCGAGTCCTGGTCACCCGGGACGATCAGTCACCTGCCCGAGCACGCCAAGACGCCTTCGGGGTGAAGGAGCGTCAACAGGCCCGGCTGATACCGGGTCCCGCGTTGACAGGGGCGACGGCGCCGCGACGGATCGCCGACGCGCCAAGGCGAGCCGTCAGATCGGGCTCAGCCGGAGCGCGGTCGGTGCGGCGGTGGGGCGTGCGACACGTTGACCGTGGGGATACCGGCACCTGAGCGTGCGATGACAGCCAGGGACGGGCCACGCCCCGGGTTCGACTCCCGGTGCACGGTGAACTCCGGAACCCGGACGTAGTCGCCTGCGACCGCGTCGACCCAGCCCTCGACCCCCTCGCACTCCAGGCGAAGCACCCCGCTGACCACGTAGAGCATGGAGGTGTTGGAGTCGTGGTGGTGCCACGCGGAGCACGCACCGGGCTCGGTCACGACCTGGCCCGCCCACAGGCCCGGCGCCTCGAAGGCGCGCCGACGCAGCATCCCCGACGTCGGGTCGGCCTCGAGCAGCTCCGCGTCGCGGACGACGCGCACGGGCTCCGGATGCTCCATGGGGCCACGCTAGCCGCACGACCCGGGTCGAGGGGCGAGCATCGGGCTCCTGAACAGGACAGTGGCCCCGTCACACATCGCGCTCGCGAAACGTCATCGAGGTGGCAGGCTTCCCCGCACGAGAGATGAGGACCATGGACGAGACCGCACGGTTCGAGGCAGAGAGGCCGCGGCTGCTCCGCATCGCCGGCCGCGTGCTCGGGGACCCCACGGAGGCGCAGGACATCGTCCAGCAGTCGTGGCTGCGCCTGCACGGCACCGACGCGGACGTCGAGAACCTGCCCGGCTGGTTGAGCACCGTGGTGACGCGGTTGTGCCTGGACCGGCTCCGGGCCCGGACTCCCGTGCCCAGCGAATCGTCCGAGGCGCTGGCCGTGGCTGGGAGGGTCCGAGCGCCCGACCCCGCGGTCGACCCCGCCGACCAGGTCGCTCTCGCCGACACCGTCGGCATCGCCCTCCGGGTCGTGCTCGACCGGCTGACCCCGGGCGAGCGGGTCGCCTTCGTCCTCCACGACACCTTCGGGTTCGAGTTCACCACGATCGCCGCGATCCTCGACACGACCCCCGGCGCCGCACGCAAGCTGGCGTCGCGGGCGAGGGCCAAGGTTCGCGTCGTACCCGCCGAGGGTGAACACGGGCTGGATCGCCCTGCTGACTGGGAAGTGGTCGATGCCTTCCTCGCGGCGGCGAGAGGTGGCGCCGTCGCACAGCTCCTGCACCTTCTCGCCCCGGACGCGGTCGTCACCGCCGATCCCGCGGCCGTCGCCAGCGGGACCCCGGAGCGGCTCGCAGGACAGCGAGCGATCGCGACGATGTTCGACGGCGCCGCGAAGGCAGCGTTTCCGGTGCTCATCGGCGAGCGACCCGGGGCCGCCTGGTACCACCGCGGCGAGGCCCGGGTGCTCTTCGACTTCACCATCGAGAACGGGGTCATCACCCGTATCGTCTTCCGTTCCGACCCTGACGTGCTCGCCCGGGTCGTCCGGCGCACCGATGGGCGCCCCACCACGTGACCCCTCACGATGACGCAGTGCACCCCGACCCAAAGGAGACACGAATGAAGACGATGACCTGCCGGCAGTTCGGCGGCCCCTGCGATCTCGCCCTGAGAGGTGAGAGCGCAGACGACGTGATCAAGGCCCAGGACCGCCACCTCAAGGATGCTGTGAAGGCCGGTGACACCACGCACCAGCAGGCCCACGATGAGATGAAGGCCCGCTGGCGGAACCCGATCAAGGGGATGGGCTGGTACCGGGACACCAAGAAGGCGTTCGCCGCGCTCCCGGAGGACGCGCCCGACGTCATGCCCGCCGGCGACCAGGAAGGTCAGACGTAGGCGTATCCCAGCGAGACCGTGTCGCGGGTGTCGGCCTCGGTCTCCGGCCAGGGGTCCATGACCGCGGCTGCACCGGCGAGCGGCGGATCCTGCCCGGGGTTCGTGGCCTGCCACTCCGCCCAGATCCGGTCGATCTCGGCGTGGTGCATCCAGAACACCGGGTCCGCCGGAGCGGTGGGGACGATGCCCATCGAACCGCCCACCCAGACGTGCCCGGAGTTGTGGATGCCTTCGAGCGACGCCGCGAACCCGTTGAACGTGGCGTTCGCGAGCGCGCTGCTCACCGCGGCCGCGTTCGGCAACCCACCCATCAGCCCGATGGTGCGGGTGACGGTGCGGGGTCCGCCCATCAGGGTGACGGTGGGGGTGAAGCCCAGCAGCCACGACGGGAACGCCTGCTCCTCGCTTGAGCGCCAGTAGGGGATGCACACCGTCGGGTCGATCGACATCAGCAACTGCTCGAACTTGACCAGGTAGATGCGGTGCCACGGCAGGAACCGCGGGTTTCCGTGCATCTGGTGCGCGGCGTTGGAGTGGATGTCGACCATCGGCCCGAGAGCCCCCAAGGCGTTTGCCTGGCTGAACGCGTTGAGGAAGCGGTTCTGCTCGTCGGAGGTGAACCGGCGGAGGTCCTTTCGCTGACAGAGCGCATCGTCCTGACCACTGTCGTCGCACGTCACCGGCGGCTTGTAGTCCTCCTTGCGGGGTCGGAAGCAGGCGTGGTCGTAGGGGTGCGGCACGTATGCCGGGGGGTCATCGGAGGCGTAGCTCCCGTAGATCGAGGCGTCCGGGTACCGCAGGTTGCGCGGGGGCCTGGTGGGGTGCTCGGTGGGCCGGTCGTAGTCGGGGTCCTCGTAAGGCGTCGTGTGGTGCCCCTCACGGCCGTCCTTCACACCCTGGCCGAGACCTTCCCGATGGTCGTGCCCGTCCCGCATTCCTTCGTGGGTGGCGTCGCCCTGGTCCTCGTTCGTCAAGTCGCTCATGATCGTCCTCTCAGGTCAGGACGCCCGCCCGCCGACCGCCCTGGGGTGAGGAGCATCGGGCGCACGGCGAAATACACCGAGGCTGGCGACCCGCACTGGCGGTCACCGAGTGAGCGCTGGAAACAGGCCCGAGCGATACCGCTGCACGATCCCGAGTGAGGGGGCCGGCCACGCAGAGGACCGGAGTGCACGCACTTGGTGGTGCGTGGGCGCCGACCTCCTGCGTGACGAATGAGCCGGGCCCGGCCCTGATCGATGACGGTCAGCCGGGGACCAGCCACTGCAGGACGGTCACCAAGCCGATGACACCGCACGCGACGAAGGCCGCCGCTGCCAGCCAGGCGATGAACTGGGCTGCGTCCAGACCCCCTTCGTCGTCCTCACCAGGGTGGCCGACGTCGGCGCGGTGGTCCGGGCCCGACGCCTCCGAGTCGCTCCGATCCGATCCGGGTTCATCGATGCTCGCGTCCAGCCCGCGGGCCCGATCACGCAGGGCCTTGACTCGGGCTGACTGCGGGTCCGCCCGCACCGAGGCAGGCAAGGACCGCCACATCGCCGGAAAGTCGTCATGGCTGCGCTCGCGCCAAGCTGCGACGGCCGTGTCGACGTCGGGACCCGTCACCCCGGCCGAGAACCACACCGCTCCCGCCGCCGGGAGGTCTCCCATGAGCTGGTAGACCTCTCCCAGCAGGGCCAGAGCCTCGGGGTCGCGGTGCCCTTCGAGGTGGCGCACGAGCAGGTCCCTTGCACGCCACGGAGCACCCTGCGCGATGGCGGAGCGAGCCTGCTCGAGCCGGGCGCTCTCCGGCATCCCACTCATCTCGCAGCCTCCATCCCTTGTCGAACCCGGTAGATGACGAAGCCTCCCAGAACCAAGCCCATCACGGGCACGCTCACACCCATCGAGTCGACGAGCAGAGTCGTGACGAGGCACAGGGCGAGGACCAGCAGCGTCGGAACGGTCGAGGCCAGGGTCTGCGTGCCCCGAGGGCGTGCAACGCCGAGAGCATCTCCCAGGTGAGGCCGCCGCCAGCACCCGGCTCCCCGTCATCCGGAGCAGTGTGCCGACCAGCGCCCTGCGGCCCGGGCCCCGCCATCACCCCCTGGATGGCCTGCCCCGCGGACAGGATCACCTCGCCGAGCACGATGATCGCCCACAGGCCGTAGCGCTCCGCGATGTGGTGTGGGTGGCAGGGGGTGCGCCCGGCGCGCCCGGCGCTCGGCGAGCACAGGCACGCCCAACTCCAGCGCGACGAGGGCCGGGAAGGACCACGGCAGCCACCCCTCGGGGGCCCAGAGCCGCGCGATCCACAACACCTGGACCGCGCTGATGCCAAGCGCGTCACGCGGGGCGGTCCTGCGCCCCTACGGGTGACCGCGCGCCGCCCGCAACCAGAGCCCGACCATCGCGAAACGCATGATGGCGTAGCCGAGCACGACGGCGACGGACTGGCCGTCGGAGGTGCGGTGCGGCCGCGCTCTCCGCTGTCCCGGGCCACCACCTGGCGGCGCAACGCCACGGAGATGATGCTCACGGCACGAGTATGTCGGGGGGGCGAGTCCTGCCGTTCCCCTTGCTTTCGTTACCCGCCGGTAGCAGACTGGTAAGCAAGCGCTCACTTCTTCCTTGGAGGTACCCGTCATGGGCCACTACAAGAGCAATCTTCGCGACATCGAGTTCAACCTCTTCGAGGTGCTCGGTCGCGGCAACGTGCTGGGCTCCGGCCCCTACTCCGAGCTCGATGCCGACACCGCCCGCGAGATGCTCCGCGAGGTCGCCCGCCTGTCCGAGCACGAGCTGGCCGAGTCCTTCGAGGACTCCGACCGCCACCCGCCGGTCTATGACCCGGCCACCCAGGCGGTGACCATGCCCGAGTCGTTCAAGACGTCGTTCGAGGCCTACCGTGAGAGCGGTTTCTGGGCCATCGACGTTCAGGCCGAGCTCGGTGGCACCGTCGCCCCGCCGAGCCTGCGCTGGGGCGTCAACGAGATGCTGCTGGGCTCCAACCCCGCCGTCGCGATGTTCGCCGCCTCCTACGGCTTCGCAAAGCTCCTCTACGCCCTGGGCAACGAGGAGCAGAAGAAGCTCGCCCAGCTCATCGTCGACCACGGCTGGCACTGCACCATGGTGCTCACCGAGCCGGATGCCGGTTCCGACGTGGGTGCCGGCCGCACCAAGGCCGTCCAGAACGACGACGGCACCTGGACCCTCACCGGGGTCAAGCGCTTCATCACCAGCGCCGAATCCGACATGGTCGACAACGTCGTGCACTTCGTGCTCGCGCGCCCCGAGGGCGCCGGCCTGGGCACCAAGGGCCTCTCGCTCTTCGTTCTCAGCAAGTTCGCCGTCGACCTCGAGACCGGTGAGCTCGGCGATCGCAACGGCGTCTACGTCACCAACGTCGAGAAGAAGATGGGCCTGAAGGTCTCCACGACCTGCGAGCTGACCTTCGGCGGCGAGAAGCCCGCCGTCGGCACCCTGCTCGGCGACGCCCACAACGGCATCGCCCAGATGTTCCACGTCATCGAGAACGCCCGGATGATGGTGGGCACCAAGGCGATCGCCACCCTCTCCACCGGCTACCTCAACGCCCTCGAGTACGCCAAGGTGCGCGTGCAGGGCGCCGACCTCACGCAGATGACCGACAAGTCGGCCCCTCGCGTGACGATCACCCACCACCCCGACGTGCGTCGCTCACTGATGCTCCAGAAGGCCTATTCAGAGGGTCTGCGCGGGCTGGTGCTCTACACCGCCAGCCAGCAGGACATCGTCGACCAGCACGTGCTGAGCACCGGCGCTGAAGAGTTCGAGCCCGGCTCGGCCGCCGACGTCGCGAACCGGGTCAACGACCTGCTCCTGCCCCTCGTCAAGGGCCTGGGCTCGGAGCGGGCCTGGACGATCCTTGGAACCGAGTCGCTTCAGACGTTCGGCGGGTCCGGCTTCCTGCAGGACTACCCCGTCGAGCAGTACGTCCGGGACGCGAAGATCGACACGCTCTACGAAGGCACCACAGCCATCCAGGGCCTGGACTTCTTCTTCCGCAAGATCGTGCGCGACAAGGGCCAGGCGCTGACCCACGTGTCGAGCCAGATCCAGGAGTTCGCCAAGGGGCTGGGCGACCACGACGGGCACCTGGACCGCGAGCGCGAGCTGCTCGGCCAGGCGCTGGAGGACGTGCAGGGCATCCTGGGCTTCATGGTCGGCGAGCTGACGAAGTCCGACCCGCGCCAGGGCGGTGACATCAGCAACGTCTACAAGGTCGGCCAGAACACCACGCGCCTGCTCCTGGGTGCGGGCGACCTCGTGGTCGGGTGGCTGCTGCTGCGCCAGGCCGACGTGGCGCTGGCCGCCCTCGAAGCGGGCGCCGACGGCAAGGACAAGGACTTCTACGACGGCAAGGTCGCCGCGGCCCAGTTCTTCGCCCGCCAGGTGCTCCCGCGCCTGGGCGCAGAGCGCGCGATGGCCGAAGGCACTGACAACGCGCTCATGGACGTGCCGGAGTCCGCGTTCTGAGTCCGAGCCGCTGGCCGACGACACCCGCTCAGCCACCGACCCCGGGTCGGGCACCCTGCCACGAGCGAGTGCCCGACCCGGCCACACCTGACGAAGGCCCACCCCGTGGCGGGGTGGGCCTTCGTCGTGGGGTGACTCTGGTGCGTCAGTTCGGGTCGACGTCGGTGCGGTCGACGCGCGAGCCGGTCGCGGGGTCGACATGGCTCTCGCGCGTGGCGGTGTAGCCGACCCGCCCGCGGTTGCGACTCGCGGACATCACGAAGGACAAGATGATCGCGACCACGCCGGCGACCATGAGGATCATGCCGACCGTGTGGATGTCGATGCCCGCGACGGACGCCTCGACAGCGAAGTAGAGGATCGCGCCGAGCGCGAGGAGGAAGATGCCGAGTCCGATGTACATGAGGTCTCCTGACGGGGCCGAGGGTCGGCTGACCTGCCGAC
>JBDSVV010000214.1:0-9503 GCA_039927035.1 Ornithinibacter sp.
AGGGAGATCACGAGCGACACGACGGCCGCGATGAGCACAGCCTTCACGTCGGGTCCTCCTCGGGTGCGGTCAGCCGGTCTCCGAGCAACCGTAGCCCCGCGTCACGGCTGGACTTGAACAGCACGACATCGCCGCGCCGGAGCTCGTGGCGCAGCACCTCCTCAGCCGAGGAGGCATCGGGAACGTGACGCACGGTGGTGGTGGCGCCCGGCACGCCGTGGGGGTCGAGGGCGCTCCCCGCACCGTCGACCATGGGCCGGGCGATGTCGCCGACGACGAGCAGCTCGCCGACCCCGCGAGCCACCGCCTCCGCGCCCACCTCGGCGTGCAGGGCGTCGCTCTCCGGGCCGAGCTCGAGCATCGACCCCAGGACGGCCCAGGTGCGCCGACCCCGACCGATCCGCTCCAGGGCAGCGAGGGCCGCACGCATCGAGTCAGGGTTGGCGTTGTAGGCGTCGTTGACGACGGTCACGCCATCGGGGCGCTCGGTGACCTCCATCCGCCAGCGACTCGCGGGGCGCGCCTCCTCCAGGGCGGAGAGGGCGCCCGGCAGCGACATGCCGAGCTCGAGGGCCACGGCGAGCACGGCGAGGGCGTTGCCCACATGGTGGCGGCCGACCAGAGCCAGCCGGACGTGCCCCGTGCCGGTGGGCGTGAGCACGTCGAAGGAGGGGCAGCCGTGGTCGTCGACCTCCACCGACCGGGCCTGCACCTGCGCGTCGACCGACTCCCCCACCAGCACGACGCGTCCGGCGCACGAGCCGGCCATGGCGCGGACGATGTCGTCGTCGGCGTTCAGGACGGCAACCCCGTCGGAGGGAAGCGACTGCACCAGCTCGGACTTCGCCCGCCCGATGGCCTCGCGGGAGCCGAACTCCCCGAGGTGCGCCGTGCCGACGTTGAGCACCATGCCGATCCGCGGCGGCGCGATCTGTGTGAGGTAGCGCACGTGCCCGACACCCCGCGCTCCCATCTCGACGACGAGGAAGCGCGTCTCTCGCGTGACCCGGCAGACGGTGAGGGGCACCCCGACCTCGGAGTTGTAGGAGCCCACCGGAGCAACGGTCGGGCCCACCCCGCTGAGCACGACCCCGAGGAGGTCCTTGGTGCTCGTCTTCCCCGAGGAGCCCGTGATACCGATGACCTCGAGCCCGGGCACCCGCCGGATGACCTCGCGCGACAGCGCGGCGAAGGCGTCCTGGGTGTCGGCGACGACGACGGACGCCACCCCGGCGACAGGTCGGGTGACGAGCGCCGCGACGGCGCCTAACCCCGCCGCCGCGGGGGCGAAGTCGTGCCCGTCCGCGTGCTCCCCCACCCGCGCCACGTAGAGGCCGCCCGGGCCGGATTCCCGCGAGTCGGTCACGACGGGGCCGTCCACCACGGTGGACCGGGCGTCGTCCTCACTGATCCCGGCCAGCTCGCCACCCACCACCGAGGCCAGCTCCGCGACCGTCACGGCGATCACCGGACGTCGCCGCTCACACCGCCGGCCACGCGCAACGCATCACGAAGCTCGCTCCGATCATCGAAGGGGTGGACGACACCATCGATCTCCTGCCCGCTCTCGTGGCCCTTGCCGAGGATCGCGACTGTGGCGCTGCGCTCACCCGCGACAGCGGCGACGGCCGCCCGGATCGCGGCGCGCCGGTCCCCCACCTCGAGCACCCCGACCACTCGTCCGGTGGCGCGCACCGACTCCACCCCGGCGAGGACGGCCGCACGGATCCCGGCAGGATCCTCCGACCGGGGGTTGTCGTCGGTGACGACCACGAGGTCAGCGACCTCTGCCGCGGCCACCCCCATGGCCGCCCGCTTGTCCCGGTCCCGGTCCCCGCCCGCACCGGTGACACAGACCAACAGACCCTCGGTCGTGGGCCGCAGCGCCAAGAGGGCAGCCCTGATCGCCTCCGGGGTGTGCGCGTAGTCGACCACCGCGAGGGGCTCGTGCGCGCCGCCGCCCGTCACCCGCTCCATCCGGCCCGGGACGTGGGGGTCGGTGCGCACCGCTGCCTCCACAAGGTGCGGCTCCTCACCCAAGAGCACGAGTGCGGCGGCCGCCATCGCCGTGTTCGTGACGTTGAACGAGCCGGGGAGACTGGACCTCAGGTGGAGGTCGAGGCCCGGTCGCCGCAGGTGGAAGTCCGCCGGATCGCGCTCGTCGATGACGATCCGCCAGTCGGGATCACCCTGGGAGCCGATGGTCTGCACCGGGACGCCGGCGCTGCCCGCGAGCCGCCTCCCCCAGTCGTCGTCGGTGCAGATCAGTGCGCTGCGCGACCTGCGCGGGGTGAAGAGGTCGGCCTTGGTCGCGTAGTAGTCCTCCATGTCCGCGTGGAAGTCGAGGTGGTCCTGGGAGAGGTTCGTGAACAGGGCGACGTCGTAGACCACGCCGTCGACCCGGTGCTGGGCCAGCGCGTGGCTGGAGACCTCCATGACGCAGGTGTCCAGCCCGCGCTCCGCCATGACTGCGAGGATCGCGTGCAGCTCGGGGGCCTCCGGGGTGGTTCGCACGCTGTCGAGGCGATCGTCACCGATCCGGGTCTCGACAGTGCCGATCAGACCGGGTTGGCTGCCCAGCGCCCGCAGCGCGGAGTCCAGGAGGTATGCCGTGGTGGTCTTGCCGTTGGTGCCCGTGATGCCGACCATGCGCAGCGGCGTCTGCTCGGTGCCGAGCACTCGCGCCGCCACCGGACCCAGCACCGATCGCGGTGACTCCACGACGAGCACCGGCAGGTCGACCCCCTCGCTGGCCACCAGCACACCCCCTGGCCCGTCGGTGAGCACGGCCACGGCCCCGCTCGCCGCAGCACCCGGGGCGAACTGGGCGCCGTGGGCGCGGGCGCCGGGCAGTGCGGCATACAGGTCCCCGGGCAGCACGGCACGGGAGTCGAGCGTGACCCCGGTGACCACCGCGTCTGAGGTCGGAGCGGGGACGTCCAGAAGCAGCGCGAGGTCACCGAGAGCGGTGCCACGAACGGAGGTGGGGCGGGGCGCAGGCACGTCGCAGGACCCTACCGCGCGACGCGTTCACGGCCGTTCTTCAGCAGGGTCGGGTCCGCCTCGGCCTCCTTGGGGTCGGCCTCGAGGGTGACCGGCACGGGCTTGCTCCCCGTCGGCGGGATACCCAGCTCCTGCAGCGCGTAGGTCGCGATGTCCTTGAAGACCGGCCCAGCCACGTAGCCGCCGAAGAAGGGGAACGCGGGCTTCTGGATGATGACGGCGACGACGATCTGAGGGTCGTCAGCGGGCGCGTAACCGATGAAGCTCGCCGTGTAGCCGCTGTACTTCCCGACCCGGGAGTCGAAGAAGCTGGCGGTGCCGGTCTTGCCCGCAACCCGGTAGCCGGGGATCTGCGCCTCCTGGGCGGTCCCGTCAGGGCTCACCACGCCCTCCAACATGCGGCTGACGTCGGCAGCGGTCCGGTGCGAGACGACCCGCCTGGTCTTGGAGGCGGGCATCGTGGTCACCGTGCCGTCGTGGGCGGTCACATGGTCCACGAGCCGCGGCTCGACCCGGACCCCGTCGTTGGCGATGGTCTGGAAGACCGACGCCGCTTGGATCGCGGTCACCGAGATCCCCTGCCCGAAGGCCACGGTCGCCTTCTTGGTCCCGCTCCAGGTGGAGGAGGGCGGCAACAGGCCGCGGGACTCCGCCGGGTAGCCGGTGCCCGACTTCTCCCCCAGGCCGAACTTGCGGAAGTAGGTCTCCATCGTCGAGGGCTTCAGCGTCTCGCTGATGAGGACCGTGCCGATGTTGCTGGACTCCGCAAGGGTCCCCGCGACGGTGCGGTAGAGCGTGGGGTGGTCGTGGCTGTCCTTGAAGTTCGCGTCGTAGCGCCGCAGCCGGTCCGGGATGACGACGGGGGTGGAGGGGGTGACCGTGCCCTCCTCCAGCGCAGCGGAGATCGTCATGATCTTGGCGGTGGAGCCCGGCTCGAAGACGTCGGAGAAGGCGTAGTTGCCCAGCTTGGCGCCCGCCTTGCCCACGTCGTTGTTCGGGTCGAACGTCGGGTAGGACGCCACGCTGAGCAGGTCGCCCGTCTTGGCATTCATGATCACCACGGTGCCCGAGGTGGCCTTGGTCTCCTTGATGCGCTGGGCCAGGCTGTTCTGGGCGTACCACTGCAGGCTCGAGTTGACCGTGAGGGTGATGTCCTCCCCGTTGAGGGCGGGCGTCACGGTGCCCGCGGCTGCCGGGATCACCGTGCCGTCCCGACCCTGCTCGAAGGTCTGCTCACCGGGGGTGCCCTTGAGCTGCTTCTGCATCATGTACTCCACGCCACCGCCGGGCTTGCCCGCAGCGGTCATGTAGCCGACCAGGGCTGCCGTCGTCGCTCCCTGCGGGTAGGTGCGCTCGGACCGTGTCTCGCGGCGGTCGCGGTAGACGCCGGGGATCCCGAGCTTGGCGATGGTGTTCCACGTCAGGGGGGTGACGTCTCGGCTGAGGACGCGGTAGCGGTTGGTCCCGCTCAGCTCGGTGACGAGCTGCGAGGTGGTGGCGCCCAGCAACGGGGCGAGGGCAGTGGCAGCCCGCTGGACCGCGGCGGGTGTGGTGGCTGGATCGCAGAGGGTCTTCTTGGTGCCGTAGGTGCACACGGCCTGCTGGTCGACCACGACCACCTCGCGGACGACGCTGGACGCGAGCACGGTGCCGTCGCTGGAGAGCACCTGACCTCGGGCCGCGGGGATGATCTGGGCGGCCTCCCGCTTGATCTGTGCCTCCTTCGCCACGGCCTGCGCATCGAACCCCTGGATCCGCACCAGCTGTGCGCCGAAGATGCTCAGCACGAAGAGGCTCGCGACGGTCAATGCCCGCATCCGCCTCCTCGGGTTGCCCGCAGGGGGCGCAGACGGGGTGCGGGGAGCGGGACGCCCGCCACGACCTCCGCCGCCACTACCGACGCGGCTCTGATCGCCCGGGGTCCGCTTCCCGGCTAGGGTCCGCTTCCCGGCCGGGGTCCGCTTCCCCGCCGGAGCTCCCGTCCGGGCCGGCGGACGGATCCCGGTCCCGGTCGCGGACGCGGGTCGGCGCGGTGAGGTGGGACGCGCCCCGCTCGGCGGGGTGCTCCTGCGCTTCGTCACGTGGTCTCCAGGTCTGACGGGGCGGTCAGCGGGTCGAGGGCGAGAAGGTCAGGAAGGTGGAGGCGGTGGCAGGTGTCGTTGTCGTGGTGGGCACGACCACCTTCGGGATGGGTGTTACCGAGGTCTCGGTGACCACGCTAAAGCGATCGTTCGGCTTCGCTGCCTCCGCCACGCCGAGGATCTTGCCGTCCGAGAGGCGAAGGAAGGCCGGGGTCTCCGCCGGCACCATGCCCAAGGCCTGGGCGCGCTTGGCGAGGGGCCCCGGGCCCGAGACGCCGTCGATGGTGTGACGCAGCGCGTCCTGGCTGTCGGTGAGCAGGTCGGAGCGTTGCTGGAGGTCCCGCATCGTGTACGACCCCTTGGCCATCGCCGTGTTGAGCAGGAGCACCCCGATGAATCCGGCGAGGAGGAGGGCGATGCAGACCGTCACGAACCCGGCGTTGCCCTGCGGGTCCAAGGCTGTGACGACGCGCAGCGAGCGGGGCTGTGCGGTGCTCCTCCTGGCTGCGGGTCGGGACAGGGGACGGACCGGTGCGAGTTGGCTCATCGGGGAGCTCCTGTCGTGGTGGGGACGCGTTCGGCGGCACGCAGTCGTGCCGACGCGGATCGGGGGTTGGTGTGCTGCTCGTCCTCGCCAGGGGCCTCCGCGCCCCGGGTGAGGAGTCGCAGGTAGGCGGCGTCCTCGGGGCGCTCGACCGGCATCCCGTGTGGCGTCCGGGACCGGGCGCCTGCAGCGAGCGCCTGCTTGGTGATCCGGTCCTCGAGGGAGTGGTAGGACAGCACCGCGATCCGACCGGCGGGTGCGAGGACGCCGATGGCGGCCGTCACGGCGCGCTGCCAGATCGTGAGCTCGTCGTTGACCTCGATGCGCAGGGCCTGGAAGGTGCGCTTCGCCGGGTGCCCTCCGGAACGCTGGCTGGCGGCCGGGATCGCGTCGCGGAGCAGGTCGACCAGTCGCGCCGACGTGGTGAAGGGCTCCCGTTGGCGCTCACGCACGATGGCCGAGGCGATCCTCCCCGCGAAGCGCTCCTCACCGTAGGCCCGCAGGATGCGGACCAGCTCGGGAGCCCCGTAGGTGTTCAGGACATCGGCGGCGGTGGCTCCGCCCGACTGGTCCATCCGCATGTCGAGCGGCGCGTCGTGGCGGTAGGCGAACCCGCGGTCGACCTCGTCGAGCTGCAGGGAGGACACCCCCAGGTCGAAGAGGATGCCGTGCACGGCGCCTGCGGCCTCCTCCGCCACGACCTCGGCGATCTCGTCGTACGTGGCGTGCACGCCGAGGAACCGGTCGCCGAACCGGGCCAGCCGCTCCCCCGCGAGGGCCAGGGCGTCCTCGTCGCGGTCCAGGCCGATGACCCGGGCGGCGGGGCACGCGTCGAGCAGCACCTCGGCGTGCCCGCCCATTCCCAGGGTGGCGTCCACGCAGACCGCGCCCGGCGCGCCCAGGGCCGGTGAGAGGAGCTCGACGACGCGGTCGCGAAGCACCGGGACGTGCCGTTGCGCGGCATCTCCTCGGTGGCTCATGTGGTGCTCCTGTCCAGCAGCGGTGCGTTTCGTCGTGCGCTGCGTTTCGTCCTGCGATGCGGTGGTGTGGTGGCTCGACCCGGCAACTGGTCCCCATCCGAGCCGGGCCCGGCGCGGGGGAAGTCGCGTCGGGAGCGGTCGGCTGGAGGCCGGCGGTCGGGTCGGGAATGCGGGTGGTGCTGAGGGTGGTGGGGGTTGGTGGGGGTGGTGGACTCGGGTGCGAGTGCTCGCGGGAGGTTCGGCGCGCGCGCCGGTCACAGGCCCGGCACCACCTCCTCGGAGTCCACGGAGTAGGCCGAGTAGGCGGGCATGACCTCGGCGAGGTAGTCCGACCAGGCGGTGGAGTCCCAGACCTCGAGCCGGCCACCGTTGCCGATGACGGTGCACTCCTTCGCGAGGTGGGCGTAGGCCCGCAGCGCGGCAGGGATCGTCACCCGTCCCTGCTTGTCGGGGGTGTCCGGGTGGGCGCTGGCGCGGAACACCCGCACGAAGTCGCGGATCCGCTTCGAGGCGCCGGGAGCGGACTGCATGAGCGTGGAGATCCGGTGGAACTCCGCCGTGGGGAAGACGTAGAGGCAGCCCTCCTGTCCGGTGGTGACCACAAGCCCGCCGGCGAGCGCCGCACGGAAGCGGGCCGGGAGGAACAGCCGGCCCTTGTCGTCCAGACGTGGGGTGTGGGTGCCGAGGAACTCGTCCACGGATCCACCTCCCTCGCCGCGATGCATCGACCAGGTGAGCCGATGTCCTCCACTTTACTCCACAAGAGATCTTCGTGGGGGTCAGGATCCGTCGATTTCAGAGAAATTTGTACGTTATGCCAGTTCAACATGGGTGGGGTGAAGTGGAGGAAAAATCTGAGTCAAGCGCACCTTCGTGGCGGTCCGGCCCCGCCCCCCACGTCCTTACCGACCCCAGCGGCCTCGGTGGAGGAGGGTGGTGTGTCCAACCCGTGCCGGTGGAGGGGTGTGGTGAGGCACGATTGACGCCATCGCGCTGCAGGCCCGCGCGGTGGGCTGGTATCTGGCTGGTATCACCTGGACGAAGGGAACCTCGTGAGCGAGACCGAGCACGACCGAGCAGCGCAGACGACGAACGGCGGCGGCGCCGCGCTTCGTGGCGCCTCCCTCGATCAGGTCCTACAGGTCTCGGCATCGTTGGCTGCCGCGATGAACTCGGTCATCGAGGGCAAGCAGGCCGTGGTCCGCACCGCCATCACCGTCTTGCTGGCCGAGGGTCACCTGCTCATCGAGGACGTGCCGGGGGTCGGCAAGACGCTCCTGGCGAAGACGCTCGCGCGCACCATCGACTGCTCGGTGCGCCGGGTGCAGTTCACCCCCGACCTGCTCCCCAGCGACATCACCGGTGTCTCGGTCTTCAATCAGGACGTGCGCGACTTCGAGTTCCGGCCCGGAGCAATCTTCGCCAACGTCGTCGTCGGCGACGAGATCAACCGGGCCTCCCCCAAGACCCAGAGCGCGTTGCTGGAGTGCATGGAGGAGGCTCAGGTCACCGTCGACGGAACCACCTACACCCTGCCGCGCCCGTTCATCGTCATGGCCACCCAGAACCCCATCGAGATGGAGGGCACCTACCCGCTCCCCGAGGCTCAGCGCGACCGCTTCATGGCGCGTATCTCGATGGGCTACCCCTCGGCGCGCAGCGAGCTCGAGATGCTCGAGATCCACGGCGGCGAGTCGCCGCTGTCGACCCTGGGCCCGGTGACCGACGCAGCCACCGTCTCGGCCATGATCGCCGCGGTCCGCCGCGTGCACGCCTCCCCCGCGGTGCGCCAGTACATCGTCGACCTCACCCACGCCACCCGGTCGAGCCCTGCGCTGCGGCTGGGGGCCTCACCGCGCGCCAGCATCCACCTGCTGCGGGCCTCCCGCGCCCACGCGGCGCTGGCAGGTCGCGACCACGTCCTCCCCGACGACGTGCAGCAGATCGCCGTGCCGGTGCTGGCCCACCGGCTCATCCCCACGGGCGAGACGCAGATGGCCCATCGCACCGCCGCGGACGTGCTCACCGACCTGCTGCAGCGGGTCCGCGTGCCGGCCCCCACCCGCTGAGGACGCGCATGCCCAGGCTGCGGCGCTCACTCACCACCCGCGGAATGGCCTTCGCCGGCTGCGGAGCGGTGCTCGTGGCGGCAGGGGTGCACTTGGGCCAGCGGGACCTGACGCGGATCGGCGTCCTCCTGCTGGCGCTGACCGTGATCGGGGTGCTGCTCGTGGCGAGGCACGGCCTGCGCCTGGACGTTTCGCGCTCCGCGTCACCCGCGCGGGTCGCCATCGGCGAGCGTGCCGTGGTCACCGTGCGGGTGACCAACGCCGAGGCCTCGGTCTCACCGGTGCTCATGGCCGAGGAGTCCCTGGACTACGCCCTGGGCGACCGGCCCCGGTTCGTTCTGCCCTCGTTGCGACCCGGTGAGGCCCAGGAGATCCAGTACACGGTGCGGTCGCACAGCCGTGGCGTGCACCGGCTGGGGCCACTCGGGGTCAGGGTGCGCGACCCCTTCGGACTCAGCCTGCGCACCAGCGCGGTGAGCGGTGTGGGCGAGGTCGTCGTTCTGCCCCGGGTCCTCCCGCTGCCGACGGGAAGGTCGCTGGGCAGCGGCATCGGGTCTGAGGGTTCGGTCCCGCACATGGTGGCGTTGCATGGGGAGGATGACCAGACCGTGCGCGAGTACCGCGACGGCGACGACCTCCGACGGATCCACTGGCCCGCGACCGCTCGCACCGGGGAGATGATGGTCCGCCAAGAGGACCGCCCCGCCAAGCGCCGGGCCGTGGTCCTGCTGGACTCCAGCCGTGCCGGGCACGCCGGCTCCGGCCGCAGCAGCTCCTTCGAGTGGTGCGTGAGCGCCACCGCCTCGGTCGTGGCCCACCACGTGGG
>JBDSVV010000215.1:0-3828 GCA_039927035.1 Ornithinibacter sp.
ACAGCATCGCGTCGTAGAGCTTGGCGTAGCGGAGCTTGAAGAAGACGTTGAACGTGCTGTCGGCGATCGCGCCGTTCATCGCGGAGGTCGCGAGCAGTGCGGGCGCGACGAAGGTGGCGTAGGGCACCGTCGTGCCCCCGTCGGTGGTGACGTCGCCCACCAGGGCCCCGATGCCGACCCCGATCGAGAACAGGTAGAACACCGGCTCCACGAAGCCACTGATCAGCAGCACCCAGCTGTGCCGGAACGCGGTGGCGTTGCGCCCCATCACGTGACGGGCCCGACCAGCGCCGGCTGGCAGCGGTAGGGCCCGCGACACCCGCCCGAGCACCTCGAGCGCGCTCACGAGGTCAGCCTCGCGGTGAAGGCCCGCCTCGCGAGCAGCCAGCCGACCAGGACGTATGCCGTGAGCACGGCGACGTGCCCGAGTGCGGCCGGACCCGGCGCGAGGCCGAGGGTGGCCGTGCGGGCGAGCTCGACACCGTGCCAGAGGGGGGTCACCCACGCGAAGGGCTGCATCCACACCGGCAGCTGGTCGATGGGGAAGAACGTGCCGGAGAAGAGCATCAGCGGGGTGATCAGGAAGCGGAACACGAGGCTGAAGGCGCTGTCGGTCTCGATGTGGGCGGAGAACGCGAAGAGCGGAAGGGCGAAGGCCAGCCCCGTGAGCACACCGACCGGTATCGCTGCCAGCGCCCACCACGACAGCAGCGCACCGAAGAGGGCGCTGACGCCCAGGAAGATGGTCGTCGCGACCACCAGGTGGATGCCGATGACCGCGAGGTGGCCCCCGAGCACCTCCGTCACTCGCAGGGGGGTCGCGAGCATCGCGGCATACATCTGGTTCCACTTGATGTAGCCCATGACGGCGTAGGTCGACTCGTTGAAGGCCAGGAACATCGCCTGCATGACGATGATCCCGGGCACGACGAACTGGAGGTAGGAGACCCCGCCGACCCCACCCGAGCGCTCGTCGACGAGTGAGCCCAGGCCCAGACCCATCGCCAGCAGGAAGAACAGCGGCGAGAGGAAGCGCCCGATGATCGAGCCCTTCCAGGTGCGGCGGTAGACGAGCAGGTGGTGTCCCATCACGGCACCGATCCGCTCGGCACGGGACATCGGTGGGCGCCGACCGGGCAGGAGCCGGCCACTGGTCGTGCCCTCGTCCAGGTGGGTCGCGATGGAGGCCATCAGTCGACCAGCGTGCGGCCGGTGAGGTGGAGGAAGACGTCTTCGAGGGTCGAGCGGCGCACCAGGGAGGACAGCGGCTGCACCCCACGGGAGTGCACCTCGGCCAGAGCCGCGTCGCCGTCGTGGGCGTAGACCAGGATCCGGTCGGGCAGCACCTCCAGGCGCTCACCGACTCCCGTCACGACGTCGACGTGCCGGTCCTGCTCGTCGGGGTCGAAGCGCAGCTCGAGGACCTCGCGTGTGGAGTGCTCGGTGATCAGCGCCCGCGGGCTGCCCTCGGCGACGATCCGCCCGTGGTCCATGACGACGAGCCGGTCGCAGAGCTGCTCCGCCTCGTCCATGTAGTGCGTCGTCACGATGAGCGTGACCCCTTGGCGCTTGAGCCGGAAGAGCCTGTCCCACAACACGTGTCGGGCCTGCGGGTCCAACCCGGTGGTGGGCTCGTCGAGCAGCAGCACCTCCGGGTCACTGATCAGGCTCCGGGCGATGGTCAGGCGCCGCTTCATCCCCCCGGAGAGCGGCTCGACGCGGTCGTGGCGGCGTTCGGTGAGCTGGGCGAAGTCGAGCAGTTCATCCGCACGCGAGCGCACCTCGGCCCGGCTGAGCCCGAAAAACCGGCCGTAGACCCAGAGGTTCTCCTCGACGGAGAGGTCCTCGTCCAGGATGTCCTTCTGTGGACAGACGCCCAGCCTGGCCCGGATGGCCGGGCCGTCGGTGGCGGGGTCCATGCCCAGGATGCTCAGCTCGCCGATGGTGACCGGGGAGACGCAGCCGATCATCCGCATCGTCGAGGACTTGCCGGCGCCGTTGGGCCCGAGGAAGCCGAAGGCCTCGCCGCGGTGCACGTCGACGTCGATGCCGTCGACCGCCGTGAAGTCCCCGAAGGTCTTGGTCAGGCCCCGGGCACGCACCAGCACGTCGTCGTCCACGGCGAGGACGCTATCCGAGGGCACCGACGCGCTCCATCGCTGTCCCGCTCACCCGCGCGGCGGCTTGTCCAGCCCGTGGCGGTGCGCCTCCGGCACGTCCATCGCCTCGCAGAGGGCGAGCCAGACCTCACGCGGTGCCATCCCGGCATCCAGGGCCTGGACCGCCGTGCGGTCACCCAGCTCGGCCATGACGTGGGACCGCGCGAGGGACTCGGCATAGGCCCCACCGAACTCATCGGCCATGAGGGCCCAGAAACGGGAGTGACGCACCCGAGGATGGTATGCCGCGAACGCGCGTCTCCGCGCCGCCGACCGTCGGTGGCGGGTGAGAGGCTGTCACCAGCATGACTGGTGACGTCCTCGACCGATTCTCCCCCGCCACGGCCGCGTGGTTCCGGGGGAGCTTCAGTGCCCCCACTCCCGCCCAGAGCGGCGCGTGGGAGGCGATCAGCAGTGGTCACCACGCCCTCGTCGTGGCTCCGACCGGGTCGGGCAAGACCCTCTCGGCCTTCCTGTGGGCCATCGACCGCCTCGCGGCCGTCCCGCCGCCCGAGGACCGACGGCAACGCTGCCGGGTCCTCTACATCTCGCCGATGAAGGCGCTCGCGGTCGACGTCGAGCGCAACCTGCGCAGCCCGCTGGTCGGCATTCGGCACGCCTGCACGCGGCTCGGCCTCCCCGAGCCCGACCTCACCGTGGCGGTCCGCTCCGGTGACACCCCCGCCGACGAGCGGCGCGTCTTCGCCCGGGCTCCCAGCGACATCCTCATCACCACGCCAGAGTCGCTCTTTCTCCTCCTCACCTCCGCGGCCCGCGAGGCCCTGGCGGGGGTCGAGACCGTCATCCTCGACGAGGTGCACGCCTTGGCCGGCACCAAGCGCGGTTCCCACCTCGCCCTCTCCCTGGAGCGGCTCGACGCCTTGTTGCCCAAGCCGGCCCAGCGGATCGGGCTCTCGGCCACGGTGCGCCCGGTCGAGGAGGTCGCCCGCTTCCTCGCCGGGGGTCGCCCCGTCGAGGTCGTCCAACCGCCCTCCACCAAGGAGTGGGACCTCAGGGTCGTCGTGCCCGTGCCCGACATGGCCGATCTGGGCCAACCCACCGGCGACCTTTCCGGCGCGGCATCCGGGCAGGAGCAACGGTCCTCCATCTGGCCGCACGTCGAGGAGCGCATCGTCGACCTCGTCGCGCAGCACACCTCCACCCTCGTCTTCTCCAACAGCCGCCGGTTGGCCGAGCGGCTCACCACCCGCCTCAACGAGATCTGGGTGGAACGCACAGGGGCCGCCGACGGCGCCGACACCGTGGGAGCGGGCGATGCCGTCCAGCGACCGGCCGTGCTCACCCGCACCCCCGCCCAGCTCATGGCCCAGTCCGGCACGTCGGGCGGAGCACCGGGCGTGCTCGCCCGTGCCCACCACGGCTCGGTGAGCAAGGAACAGCGCGCCATGATCGAGGAGGACCTCAAGAGCGGCCGACTGCCGGCCGTCGTCGCGACGAGCAGCCTCGAGCTCGGCATCGACATGGGGGCCATCGACCTCGTCGTGCAGGTGGAGTCCCCGCCCTCGGTCGCCTCGGGGCTCCAACGGGTGGGGCGCGCCGGGCACCAGGTCGGGGCCGTGAGCCGCGGGGTGCTGTTCCCGAAGTTCCGCGGTGACCTCGTGCAGACCGCCGTGGTGGTCGAGCGGATGCTCGCGGGGCAGATCGAGGC
>JBDSVV010000216.1:0-7333 GCA_039927035.1 Ornithinibacter sp.
AGGAGAGCGGCACGAAGTCCAGGCGCTGCGCGAACTCGCGCCAGTCCTCGTCCGCGAGCTCGCGAGTGCTGTGTTCCCGGATCGCGAGGAGCGCGAGTTCGCGGAAGTCGTCGGCGCTGATCTCGTCGAGCGAGGTGCCCACGACGCGCAGGTCGTCGATCAGGCCGGACTGGAAGAGGTGGAGCAGCCCGGGGATCAGCTTGCGTTTGGCAAGGTCACCGGTGGCTCCGAACAGGACGACGGTCGTGGGCGCTGTCATGGCACCACCCTGTCGCGCGCGGGCCTCCACCGCCACCCCCATCCCCCCGTCGGGCGCGCCCAGAGGTGTGGCGTGGCGCTCCCCGCCACTCGAGTGAGCAGGACATGCGGGCGCGGATCATGATCCCGCGCGTGTCCTGCTCACTCGATCTGCTCCGGTGCGTGCTGTCGCTCAGGCGAAGAGCTGACTGCCCCAGTCACCGTCGGCGGCCAGGCCGGGCGGGCAGGCGAAGAGCGCCGACCCGGTGTGCTCGATGTATTCGTTGAGCCCGTCGCTGCGCGCCAGTGCCCGCTGCATCGGCACGAACTGGCGGTGCGCGTCACGCACGTAGGCGATGAAGAACAGGCCGGCGTCGAGGTGGCCCTGCCCGTCGGTGCCATCGGTGAAGTTGTAGCCGCGCCGCAGGATCTGGATGCCCCCGAGGTTGTTCGGGTGGGCCAGGCGCACGTGGGCGGTCAACGGGATGCGCGGCGCGCTGTCGGCTCCCTTCGCGGTGAAGTCGGGCTCGTCGAACTCGGCACTGCGCCCCAGGGGCGCCCCGATCTTCTTGTCCCGCCCGAACGTCTGCTCCTGGTCCATGAGTGGCGAGCGGTCCCACACCTCGATGTGCATGCGGATCCGTCGCGCGACGAGGTAGGAGCCGCCCGTCATCCACGCCGCGGGCCCAGCGGCGTCGTCGGCCGAGACCCAGACGTGCGCGTCCAGCGCCGCGGTGTCCTCCGCGTGGAGGTTGGCTGTGCCGTCCTTGAAGCCGAACATGTTTCGCGGGGTCACCTGCGCCGCGGTCGTCGACGAGGTGCGCCCGAAACCGAGCTGGCTCCACCGCACCGACACCACACCGAAACCCATCCGCACGAGGTTGCGCACGGCGTGCACCGCGACCTGTGGGTCGTCGGCACAGGCCTGGATGCAGAGGTCGCCGCCACTGGTGGCCGGGTCCAGGTCGTCCCCGACGAATGCCGGGAGGTCGCGCAACGCCTCCGGCCGTCGGTCGGCGAGGCCGAACCGGCCATCGAAGAGCGAGGGACCGTAGCCGATGGTCACCGTGAGGTTCGATGGCTCCAGGTCCAAGGCCTCGCCGGTGTCCTGCGGAACCCGCCAGGGCCCACCGCCCACGACGCCCCCGGGGGCTGCCTCCGCCCCGTAGGTCATCCGCTCAGCAGCGCGGGTCCATGCGGTGAGCAGGTCGCGCAGCTCGCCTGGGTCCTTGGTGGTGACGTCCAGGGAGACGAAGTGCAGGCGATCCTGGGCAGCCGTGGTGATGCCAGCCTGGCGCTCGCCGCGGAAGGGCACCAGGCCCTCGGGGCCACCAGCAGGGTCCGGCGGCGTGGTCGCGGACGCCGGCCTCGCGGCATACGTCAGCCCTGCGGTGGCTCCGGCGATCGCGGCGCCCGCACCACTGGCGAGCACCGCACGGCGGGTGGAGGTGTCCATCAGGACCCGGCGACCACGCCGGCGACGGTGGCCACGGGCTCGGCGAAGGCGTCGAGTGCCTCGGTCAGCGCCTTGACGTCTGCTGGGGTGAGGTCGGTGTAGGGGACGAACCCGTCGCCCTCGCGGTGGGTCTCGAGCAGGGCGCCCAGCGCGTCGCCGCGGGTCTCGATGGTCTCGACGAGCTCGGGGTCCTCCTCAGCCAGGTAGGGACGCAGGGCCGCGATGGCCGCCTTGGAGCCCTCGACGTTGCCCTCGAAGTCGTAGAGGTCGGTGTGGCTGTAGCGCTCCTCCTCACCGGTGATCTTGCCGGTGGCGATCTCGTCGAGCAGGGCCTTGGAGCCGTTCGCCAGCTGGAGCGGGTTCAGCTGCACGGCCTTCGCCTTGGCGACGAGCTCGGTGACGTCGGCCATCAGACGGTCGGCCATCGCGGAGGAGTCGGCCTGCAGCCCGCTCTCCCAGAGGTCCTTCTCCAGGCGGTGGTACCCGGTGAACTCCATGCCCTGCTCGGTGACCTCCTCGCGGCCGTCGATCTTGGGGTCGAGGTCGCCGAAGGACTCTGCCACGGGCTCGATGCGCTCCCAGTGGGAGCGGGCGACCGGGTAGAGCGCCTTGGCCTCCTCCACCTTGCCTGCCTTGACGAGCGCGACGAACTCACCGGTGCGGGCCAGGAAGACGTCGGCCTGCGAGCCGACGAAGCGCTGGTACTCGGTGACGGCGCCCTGGAGGTTCTGGTCCGCCGACCTGGGTGCCGTGGACGCTCCGGTCACCGTGAAGTCGGCCCGGATGCCGTCGCCGACCATGCCGGGCTTGCAGGCCGTCTGGTAGGTGCCCGGCTCTGCGACCTCCATGTGGAAGCTGCGGGTCAGCCCGGGGCTGATGTTCTCGACCTCACCCAGGATGCGGTCGCCCTCGCCGTAGACGTAGAACTCGTTGATCTTGCTGCCGGTGTTGGTGACCTCGAACGTGATGGTGCCCGTGTCGGCCTGGGTGCGCGAGACCACGCACGCGGTGTCGCTGGCGGTGACCGTGACCGGACCCCCGGCGGCCGAGGTGGCGCCGTCCGCGCTCGAGGAGCAGGCGGTGAGGGCGAGTGAGGCAGGCAGGGCAAGGGTGAGGACGAGGGCGCGGGAGCGCATCGGGTTCTCCTGGTTCGTGGGGTGCGTCGGCGGGGTGCGTCGGTGGGCGGTGCGCCCGGGTGTCGCGGGTCGCGCGGCGGGTCAGGCCGAGGTCGGTTGGGCGTTCTGGGTCGGCTGGGTGTTCTCGGAGGGCGCGGGGGGCCCGGCCGGCACGACCGGGGACTGGCGCGCCGGGCGGAGGAACAGGGTCATCACGGTGCCGACGTACAGCACCCAGGCGATCGCCTGGAGCCAGGTCGTCTGCGGGGTGAAGTTCAGCGTCCCCTTCAGCAGCACGGCATACCAGCTGCCCGGCTCGATCGTGCTGGAGATGTCGAAGGCCAGGGTGTTCAGGCCCGGCAGGAAGCCGGCCTCCTGCAGGTCGTGGATGCCGTAGGAGAGGATGCCGCCGGCGACGAGGACCAGGGCGACCCCGGTCCAGCGGAAGAAGCGGGCGAGGTTGATCTTCAGCGCGCCCCGGTAGATGAGCCAGCCGAGCACCATGGCGCCGCCGAGACCGACGGCCCAGCCGAGGAGGGGCAGGTTGTTTCCGGCTCCGGCAGCCTGGGCCGTCGCGTAGAAGAAGATCGCCGTCTCCAGCCCCTCGCGGCCGACACCGAGAAACCCGACGAGGGCGACGGCGAGGGGGCCCAGGTCCAGGGCCTTGTCGAGCTTGCCCTTCAGCTCCCCCGAGATCGTGCGGGCTGCCGACTTCATCCAGAAGACCATCACGGTGACGAAGGCCACGGCGATGATGCTCGCGGTGCCGCCGATGAGCTCTTGGGCCTCGAAGGAGAGCTGGCGGGTGCCGAAGGTGAGCACCGCCCCCAGGACCACTGAGAGGGCGACCGCGGTTCCCACGCCGAGCCAGACGTAGGGGATGGCCCAGCGCCGGTTGGTCTTGACGAGGAAGGCGAGCAGGATGACGACGACGAGGGCAGCCTCCAACCCCTCCCGGAGCCCGATCAGGGCATTGCTCACGAACATGCGCTCGGCTTTCGATTCGCTGGTCCCACCAAAGGTAAGGCTTACATGACTTAGGTAACCCTAAGGTGGCGGCCCACGTCAACCGATGGGTGCGAGGATCTGGGTGATCCGCGCCACGCAGCACGAGGTGTCGGCGGGTCACCCCACGACGAGAGAAGAGCGAGCCCATGCCCCACGTCACCGGCATCCACCACCTGGCCATCACCGTCAGCAACCTCGACACCAGCACGGCGTTCTACGAGAAGGTCCTCGGGTTCCCGCCGCAGAGCGAGATCGAGGGCGAGAACCTGCACCGCCGGCTCTTCACCCTGCCGGGCGGCACCAACCTCGGCCTCACTGAACACCGCCCGCCGACCACCGAGACGTTCACGCCCTTCAGCCCCGGAATGGACCACCTCGGGCTCGCGGTCGACACCATGGAGGAGCTCCACGCGTGGGCCGTGCACCTCACCGGCGCAGGCATCGAGCACGGCGGACTCGTCGACGCGCCCTACGGCACCGCCCTGAGCTTCAAGGACCCCGACGGCACGGCGCTCGAGCTCTTCCTCGGCAGGTAGTCGCCCCCCGTCCGGGGCCCTCGGGCGCCGGGCTGGGAGGGCCGGGGTTCCTCAATGGTCGTCCAGCGCGCATACTGGAGGGAATGGCACCTTCATCTGGACATCCGCGTCCTCGTCACGCGAGCAGCCCCTTCGAGCCCCACCCCGAGCCGATCGTCGAAGAGTTCGAGCTCGGTGACCGGGTGTGTCATGACTCGTACGGGTTGGGTCGGGTCGTGGGGGTCGACGCCGGTGGGTTGACGGTCGACTTCAGCAGCACGACCGTTCGCGTGGCGACGCCCTTCCGGAAGATGACGAAGCTCTAGCTCCACGGCCCGGGAGCGGGTCGTCCGCGCCGGCATGGTCGCGAGTGCTCGGCGCCGGCTGGCACGATGCTCGGATGCAGATCGAGGAGGTCGCCTCCGAGCTCTACGGCCTCCCGCCGGAGGACTTCACCGCCGCCCGCAATGCACGGGCAAAGGAGGCCGCAGGCTCTGGTGACCCTGCCCTCTCCGTTGCAGTGCGGGTGCTGCGCAGGCCGACTGTGGCGGCGTGGCTCCTGAACCAGCTGGTCCGCGGGCACCGCGGGGGGGTCGAGCAGGTGCTCGAGCTCGGCACCCGCCTGCGCGCGGCTCAGGGCACCCTCGATGCCGCCGCTCTTCGCGCGCTCGACGAGCAGCGCCGCACGCTGACCCGGGCGGTGACCCAGCAGGCGGTGGGGATCGGGCGGGATGCCGGTCGCAAGATCTCTGCCCAGGTGGTCGCTGAGGTCGAGGAGACACTGCGATCGGCGATGGTCGACCCCGACGCCGGTGCAGCCCTCGCGACCGGGCTGCTCACCGACACGTTCAGCTCGACCGGGCTCGAGCCCGTCGCGCTGGCGCGTGTGGTGGCGCTCGGCGCCCCCACGCTCGCCCCGGCTCGATCCGACACGGCGAGAGCGCCATCCGTGAAAGGGCCCGCCGACGCAGAGCGTGCCGAGCGGGACCTCTCGGCCGCCCGGCGGGCGGTGGCCGAGGCGGCGCATGCCGTGGAGGTGGCTGGCGAGGCGTCTGAGCAGCACCGTCGCCGAGCAGTTGCGGATCGGCTGCGGCGCGAGGAGCTGGAGTCGGAGCTCGCTGGGGCGCGTGGCCGGGTCGAGGAGCTCCAGGCGCGGGTCATCGCCGCCGCCGAGGAAGAGGGCCTCGCGAGGCGTGCACAGTTCTCCTCGACTCGTGACGAGCGGTCGGCCATAGAGGCGGCCGGTCGCGCACGACGCAGGCTCGGCGCCCTGCTCGGTGAGACGGGCGCATGAGCCCGCTCCCGGCTTCCGGTGACCGACTGGATGTCCACGACGGATGGTGCAGGTTCGCACCGGAACACCACCCTTGGTGAACGTCACGCACCCCTCCATGGGGCGCGAGTGGTGTCGGGCGAGCGAGGTGGATCAGCCGCCGGGGGTGGCCGACCGGATCTCCTCCGCCGTTGGCACCCGTTTCTGGCGCCCCTCCTCGGGGAGGCAGTTGCTGATCGCGGCCATGATCCGCTTGGTGTCGGCCACGGGGGAGCGGTACTTCAGGTCAACCGGCTCGCCCACGCTCACGCTGACCCTCGGTGGGTTGGTCACGCCCCACATCCGCGGCACGGGGGAGGACCGGGGCCAGACGTTCTCGGTGCCCCAGATGCCGAACGGGATGACCGGTGCCCCGGTCATCGCGGCCAGCCGGGCGGCGCCGGTCTTGCCCTTGAGCACGGGGTCGTAGAACTTCTCGCCCCGCGGGATGGTGCCCTGCGGCAGCATGCAGACCAGCTCGCCGCCCTCGAGGGCGAGCGCGGCGGTCTCGAAGGAGTCGGTTCCGCCGGCGACCCGGTCGACCGGGATGCCGCCCATCGCCGCGGCGAGTGCGCCGATGACCGGCATGTCGAAGAGCTCCTTCTTGGCCATCACCCGACCCGTGCGGCCGGTGGGCCGCATCATCTGGATCATCGCGGGAACGTCGAAGTAGGAGCGGTGGTTGCCGACGAGGATCGCCGGACCGTGGCGCGGGATGTTCTGCGTCCCCGAGATGTCGAACCGTGCGTAGGGCCAGGCGTAGGGAGGGCTCGCGAGGAACATCAGCCGCTGCAGCTCCACGCCCAGGACCGGGATCTTCACGACGCCCGGCGAGACGTCGAAGTGCACGATCGGCCACCCCCGGGCGAGGGCATAGACGCTGAGCCGAGGGTCGGGGTTGACCGCGGAGGGGTTGCCGACGGCGGAGAGCAGCGGCAGGTCGTAGATGGAGTCGGAGTAGGCGAAGCTCTCGGAGAGGTCGATGCCCTCCTCCTTCGCCCACGCCCGCACGGCCGTCAGCTTGCCTCGGGACCACACGAAAGGGCCGTCGATCGAGCCGTTGAACGCGCCGTCGTCGGTGAGTGCGTAGCGGGTCGCGATGACGTGGTCGAAGCCGAGCCGGTCTGCCAGTGGCTTGATGAGGTGGAAGGGGGTGGTCGTGGCGAGGACCACCGGGCGCCCGGCCTTCTTGTGCTGCTCGATCAGGGTCAGCGCGAAGGGGTGCACCACGGCCGTGATCGCCTCCGCGGCTGCCTCGGCGGCTGCCTCGAACGTGCTCGAGTCCCTTCCCCGGGCCACGAAGGTCGCCTGTCGGGCGAGGAAGATCGACGGGAGCGTCTCGCCGATGAGGTCGAACATCCCGTAGAGGAAGCGTTCACCCGGGAGCTTGCGGGTCACCACTCCCAGGTCGTACATGGCGCGAGAGAGCAGTGGACCCGTGCCGCCCTGGAGCAGCGTGCGGTCGAGGTCGAAGATGGCCGCACCTGACATGAACGTGAGGCTACCGGGTCGGGGGGAGGGTCAGACGGCAGGCGCCCGGGAGGGCAAAGGGCTCGAGCACGACACCCTCGCCGGATCCGCCGTGGGCGGTGTGGGCCCCGGCCACGAGCCCGGCGTGCACCTCGCAGACCACTTCGGGATGCCGGGTGGCCGCCTCCAGGAGCGGACACGTGCGCAACAACACATCCGG
>JBDSVV010000217.1:0-3789 GCA_039927035.1 Ornithinibacter sp.
CGGCCCTGCATGGGCCGGTGCTCGCCTACGCCAACTACGGCGTGGTGGTCTTCGGCGCCCTGCTGCTGGCGGCACTGGTGGTCGCTCGCCACGAGTCCAGCCGCGACCTGGCAGCCACCGGGTGGGCTGCGGTGGCGACCGTGCTCGCCCTGGCGCTCAACCAGCCGATCGGTGCCCTGTTCGGTGAGGCGCGACCGTATGCCGCTCACCCCGGCATCCTGCGCCTGGCCGACGTCACGACCGACTTCTCCTTTCCCTCCGACCATGCGGTGATGGCCGGTGCGGTCGCCGCTGGGCTGCTGCTGGCCCACCGCCGGCTCGGCGCGGTCGCCGTGGTGGCGGCCCTGCTCATGGCGTTCTCCCGGGTATACATCGCCGCGCACTACCCGTGGGACGTGCTCGCCGGCCTCCTGCTCGGTGCCGGCGTCGCGCTCCTGGGTTGGCTCCTGCTGGGCCGGCCGCTGACCGCACTGACCCGGTGGTTGCGCACCCTCCCCGGGGTGCGGGCTGTCTTCGCGGACCACACCGAGCAGCCCACCCCCGCGCGCACCCACCTCGAAGCTGCGACGGTCGCGGACCGGTGACCGGGTTCCTCGCCCAGCTCCTCGCCGCCGGGCCCTGGGTGGTCCTGACGGTCGTAGGGCTCGTCGTGTTCGTCGAGGACGCCCTGTTCGTCGGCTTCATCATCCCCGGCGAGACCGCCGCCATCCTCGGCGGTGTCGCCGCCCAGATGGGCCACGTCCCCCTGGCCGCGGTCATCGTCACCGTGGTGGTCGCAGCCATCCTCGGCGACTCCGTCGGCTACGAGGTCGGCCGCCACTTCGGACCGCGCATCCTGCAGCTGCGCGTGCTCGACAAGCGCCGCGCCCGCCTGGACGACGCCCAGAACTTCCTCGCCCGGCGCGGCGGAACGGCCGTGCTCCTCGGACGCTGGGTGGCCTTCTTCCGGGCCGTCATGCCGGCACTGGCCGGAGCCGCCCGAATGCCCTACCGCACGTTCCTGACCTTCAACGCCATCGGCGGCATCATCTGGGGGATCGTGGTCGTCACCGCCGGCTACCTCGCCGGCAGCTCCTACGCCCAGGTCGAGAAGGCCATCGGCCGCGACGGAGCCCTCATCGCCGTGGGAGTGGTCCTCCTGGCCGTGGCGGTCTGGAAGATCCGCGAGCACCGTGCCGGCTCGCTCCAGCGCGGGGAGGAGACCGATGGCGCGTGAAGACACCTACCGGGCCGTGCCGTGCGTGACCGGGCCCAGGTTCACTGCATGACGGATCGCGACGAGGGCCCCGCCGAGACCGGGGACGCCCTCAGTGCGACTGGTTCGCTGCCAGGGAGGGATGCACCCGACGGCAGTCATGGGGCGCCGGGGCGGGTCGTGCCGGTCTACGGGCGGATGGCCGCGCTGATGGCTTGGCGTGACCGGTTCAGCACGTCGTGGGCCTCTCCGGGTCAGCTCGGAGCTCGCGTCGCGGTTGCCGTCACGGCGGTCACGGTGGCGGCAGTGCCGTTCTGCCTACTGCTCCTGTTCGTGCAGACCCGCTGGGGGCCGCTGCTCGAGCTCGACGACTCGGCCCGCGACGGCCTGCACGGCTATGGACTCGCCCATCCGCTGTTCGTGACACTCATGCGGCTGGCCAGCGACTCGGGCTCGGCCGCGGCGTGGCAGGTCGTGACCGTCCTCCTCGTCGGCTTCCTGCTGTGGCAGCGACGGGTGCGCCTGGCGCTCTTCGTGGTCGTCACCATCGCCAGTTCGTCACTGGTCAACAGCCTGGTCAAGGCCTCAGCGAACCGTACCCGGCCGGTCGTGGACCACCCGCTGCTGCACGAACCGGGTCAGAGCTTCCCCAGCGGCCATGCCCAAGCCGCTGCGCCAGGGTACGCCGTGCTTCTGGTTCTGGTGCTGCCCCAGTTGAACCGTGGGGCGGCGCGTCGCTGTGACGCTGTCGGTCCTGATGGTCGTGGCCATCGGCTTCTCCCGCGTGGCGCTCGCGGCGCACTACGTGTCGGACGTGGTGGCCGCGTACCTGCTGGGGCTCGCCTGGGTCGCGGTCATGGCCGCTATATTCCAGGTCTGGCGACACGGCGTCCGAGCGGGGTCGGGCGGCACCCCACGTCGCGGCACGGCGTAGGTGTGCTCTGACGCGGTGCTCGGCACGATTTCAGATCCTGATGCGTCGCGCGTCGGTGAAGGTGCGCAGGACCCGCGCGAGGACCAACAGCCCCCGCGTTGACCACGACGATGAACCCGGCCGCCGCCCACGGGCTGCGCTGGTACGCGACGCCCAAGGCCACCCCCGCAATGAGGAGCCCGGCCCCTCGCGCCAGGGCCAGCCAGCCGAAGGCCGCGGCGCGTTGTTCGGCCTCGACCAGCTGGGTGATCACCGCCTTCACGACCGAGTCGAGGATGCCGTTGACCACGCCCCAGACCGCGACGCCCACCCACACCAGGGCCGTCCGCGCAGCGAACGAGATCGCGGCGGTGGCCGCTGCCACCGGGACGAGGAGCAGCACGCGGGGGCCGACCCGGTCGTAGGCCCGGCCCGCGACCGGCCCGGTGAGCCCGTCGACCGCCATGGCCACCGCGAAGAGCAGAGGCACCTGCGCTGCGGACGGGATGCCGCTGCCCTGCGCATGCAGCGCCATCACGGGAACGGGGCGACACCCACCGACAACAGGCCGATGGTCGCGATGTACTGCCACAACAGGCGCGGCAGCCGGCGTCGCCCGACGACTCCGGCGTCGGTCCCACTCGGTGCCACCGGTCCGGACCCCGAGTGATGGGGTGGGGCCGGTTCACGCGCGTAGTCCAAGGGTGCCGACACACGAAAGCGCAACCAGAACAACAGGCCGATGACCACACAACCCCCGGGACGGCAAGAACCCCGAAAGCCAGCTGGTAGCTCCCCGCACATCCGGCCAGGACAGCCGCCAGCAGCAGCGGTCCGGCCATCGCCCCGAACTGGTCCATGGCCTGGTGGACACCGAAGGCGCTTCCGGGGCCGGTGCGGGTCGACGCGTGCGAGAGCAAGGTGTCCTTCGCCGGTGAGCGCACGGCCTTGCCCACCCGCTCGCTGCCATAGAGCAGCAGCGCGGGCACGATGGCGGTGGTGAAGCCGATCAGCGGCACGCTCAGCACCGTCAGGAGGTACCCCGCAATCGTCCACCCCCAGTAGTGCCTGGTCCGCTGCACGAGGTGTCCCGAGACGACACGCAGCCCGTATCCGAGGAAGTCCCCGATGCCGGCGACCGCGCCGACGACGACCGCGCAGGCGCCCAGGGTCGCGAGGTAGGGCCCGATGATGCTTCTCGCGCCCTCGTAGACCATGTCCGTGAACAGGCTGACCAACCCGAACAGCAGCACAAATCGCCACGGGCTCAGCAGTCGATGACTGAACGGACCAACACCTTCACGCACCCGCCCATCCAAACACCGGACCAGTTCCGTGGCGGGCGGGGCGTGGCCGTCGCGACTCCGGAGCGCGACGACAGTTGCACATCGCACGGGTGCGTCACAGCGCCGCGTAGCGCGCGGGTGGTCAGGCGCTCTGAAGAGGGTGGATCTGGTCGAGGGCGGCGCCGAGGTGGTCCTTCTTTAGCTCGAGGTCGTATCGGGTCTGAAGGTTGAGCCAGAACCGGTCGCTGGTGCCGAAGTAGCGGGCCAACCGGAGCGCGGTGTCGGCGGTGATCCGGCGCTTGCCGTGGACGATCTCGTTGATTCGGCGTGGCGGGACGCAGATGGAGATCGCCAGGTGGTGCTGGGTCACCCCGAGCGGGGTCAGGAAGTCCTCG
>JBDSVV010000218.1:0-4259 GCA_039927035.1 Ornithinibacter sp.
CAGCGTTTCCTGCAGCGGCTGTGGCGCAACGTCGTCGACGAGGAGACGGGGATGACGATCGTCTCCGACACCCCGCTGGACGCCGCGACCACGCGCGTGCTGCACCGCACGATCGACGCGGTGCGCACCGACTACGCCGAGCTCGGCTTCAACACGGCGATCGCGCGGCTCACCGAGCTCAACAACGCCCTCACCAAGCTCGAGGGCGGGGTGCCCCGCGAGGCGGCCGAGCAGATCGTGCTCATGGTCGCCCCGCTGGCCCCGCACATCGCCGAGGAGCTGTGGATGCGGCTCGGACACGGTGAGTCCCTGGCGCACGCCGACTTCCCCGTGGCCGACCCCACGCTGCTCGTCGAGGAGTCGGTGACCTGCGTGGTACAGATCAAGGGCAAGGTGCGTGACCGGTTCGAGGTGCCCCCCGACATCGGCGAGGACACGCTGCGCGAGCTCGCGCTGGCGCGCCCCAAGGTGGCGGAGGCGACGGCGGGCGGCATCCGCACCGTCATCGTCCGCGCCCCCAAGCTCGTCAACGTCGTCCCCCTCTGACCGCCCCACACCCCACCCCACCCTCCCCGACCTCCCCGACTTCGTCTGTGGAGATGCGGCGACACGCCGTGTTCTGACACCAGAACCAGCGTTCTGACAGACGAGGTCGGGGAGGACGCCGCGTTCACCGCGTATCCAGGGTCATGCGGAATCCATGGCCGCCGATGGTGTCCACGTCGAGGTCAACCGGCTCATGCCGCAGGCCCACCGCGAGGGGGAGCCCGAGCACCCCGTGTTCCTGCCCGAGCAGCGCCTCGACCTCGCGACCGCGCTCACGGCATACACCGCAGGGTCCGCGTTCGCGAACCGGCACCACGACACCGGCACGATCCGCCAGGGGGCGCTGGCCGACCTCGTCGTCCTCGACCGCGACCCGTTCGCCGGCCCGAGCGACGAGATCGGCGACACCCGCGTTTTTGCATACCTTCATCGACGGCGGCCGCGTCCACGCGCCCCCGACGCCTGACCTCTCCGACCTCCCCGACTTCGTCTGTGGAGGTGTCGCGACACGCCGTTCTCGCCGCGTGTTTCCGACGATCTGACAGACGAAGTCGGGGAGATCGGGAGGGGGCCGGGTGGAGGGGGCGTCTCGGGTCGTGGACCGGGGATGCCGTGCCACCGGCTTCCGGCCCTACAGTTCTCTTCGTAGGTCACGAGTACCAGCGACAAGCCCCGGCTCGCTGGTCAGCAACCCTCCTTCCGCGGTGGGGTGCTCCGGGTGACGACCTGGTCGACGCCGAACTGGCGCCGGCAAGCGCGGGATCCCGGGAGATCGCCCCGAGGTCCTCTGACCTCGGGAGACCCCTCTCATGTCGATCGCCAGCAGCACCGTCCCCACCTTCCTGCGCCGCCCCCGGCTGCGCGCCCTGCCGAACACCGTTCCGGATGCCGGGCAGCCGGTCACCGTTGCAGCGCCCAGCTCCCCCGTGGCGCCGGGCACCACCGCTCGCGACCTGCCTGCGGTGGTTCGCCCCGACCTGGTGCCCACCATCTCCGGTGACCTCGTCGACTACGCCAACCTCGACCACGGGGCCTCGACGCCGGCATTCGAGAGGGTGGTCCGCGCCGTCGACTCGGCCACCCGCACCTACTCCTCGGTGCACCGGGGCACGGGGTGGCTCTCCCGCGTGACGAGCGCCCACTACGAGGCGGCCCGCGAGGAGGTCGCTCGCTTCGTGGGTGCTCGGGAGGGCGACGTCGTCGTCTTCACCCGCAACACCACCGACTCCGTCAACCTGCTCGCCCGCACGCTCCCGCGCCGCACCAGCGTGCTCGTCTTCGCCTCCGAGCACCACGCGAGCCTTCTCCCGTGGCAGCGCAACGAGACCGTGCGCCTGCCGGTGCCCGGAAGCACGCGAGACGCCGAGGCGCTCCTCGAGGCTGCGCTGAAGGCACTCCCCACCGGCACAGCGCGCCGCCCCCGCCAGGCCCTGGTCGTGCTCACCGCCTCCTCCAACGTCACCGGCGAGCTGTGGCCCGTGGAACGGCTCGCGGCCATCGCCCGTCGCCACGGGGCGAGAATCCTGCTCGACGCCGCGCAGTTCGCGGCCCACCGCCCGATCGACCTCGGCGCACTCGACGTCGACTGGGTGGCCTTCTCGGGCCACAAGATCCACGCGCCCTACGGCACGGGCGTCCTCGCCGGGCGCCGCGACTGGCTCGACGCCGCCGATCCCTACCTCGCTGGCGGAGGGGCCAGCGCGGAGGTCACCGAGCGGCACACTCGCTGGACATCAGGGGCGGCCCGCCACGAGGCAGGCAGCCCCAACGTCATCGGCGCCATCGCGCTCGCCGCGGCCTGCGCGACGATCCGCGAGCACCGCGCCACCATCGAGAGCCACGAGTCCGGCCTCACCACACGGCTTCTCGACGGCCTGCGTGCCATCGAGGGCGTCGACACCTACTCGATCTTCGGTGACACCCACGAGCGGGGCCCCGTCGTCACCTTCACCGTCGACGGTCTCGACAGCCACCTCGTCGCCGCAGCGCTCTCGGCCGAGCATGGCATCGGGGTGCGCGCGGGCAAGTTCTGCGCGCACCTTCTCGTCGACACCCTGCTCGAGGACGGCACCGGCGGTCACGCCACGGCGGTGCGCGCCAGCGCCGGGCTGGGCACGACCACCGCCCACGTCGAGCGGCTCCTGCTCGCCGTGGCGCTGCTCGCCGGGCACGGACCGGGCGCGGCATACCGGCGGGACCCCGAGGCCGGCTGGGTGCCGGTCGACGACACCCGCGAGCTGGACGCCCCGCTGCCCTGGTGATCCGTGTCGAGGGCGAGCGACCACAAGGGGTCAGCCGGTCGCGACGGTCACGATCTCGGCGAGGGGCGTCTGGAACGACCAGACGTGGCGCTCGGGGTCGCGCACTCCGTATTCGCGCACCCCGTAGGGCATGTCGGGCGGTGGGTACTCGATGGTTGCTCCGGCCGCGGCCACCCGGGCGTGGTGGGCCTCGACGTCATCGACGAGCACGGCGATGGATGCCGTGACAGTGCCGGTTGTGAGCGGGGAGACCATTTGGTGCTCGGGTGACTCGGGGTGCAGCCAGAGCACACCGTCGCCTGCATACACCTCACCGTGCACCACACGGTCACCGTCACGGGTGATCGGCCCCGGGGCCAGGCCGAACACGTCGACGAGGAAGGCGTGGCTGGCGGCGATGTCGCGGTAGACGAGGAGCGTGATCCGTCCGACGAGCGCCGGCTCGTCCGTCGAGAGCCCCGACAGGAGGTCGAGCAGCGCCTCGTCGCCTGGGCCGTCACCCTCCAGGAGCCGGCTCTGAACTGCCCTGACGCGCTCGCGCTGGCGCGCCAGTTCGGCCAGGCGCGTGTCGAGGTCGGCCAGGTGCCGGCCGGTGAGATCGCGCAGGTCCTCGGCATCGGGATCGAGGTCTGCAACGCGGGTTCCGAGCTCGCGCAGCAGCCGCACCCGGTAGAGCCGGTCGAGGGTGTCGACGTCATACCGGCGTCGCTCACCGGCATCCCGACTGGGAGTCAGGAAGCCGAGCTCCTCGTCATACCGCAAGGTGCGTTCGGTGACTCCGGTGCGGGCGGCGACGTCGCCGATTCCCCACTCTCGCTGGTTCGTCGTGGTCATGACCGCCACGCTAGGACCTCACGTGGGGTGAGGAGCAAGGATCTCGCGTGGCGCGCCTCTGGCAGGAATGGCCATGAGGGTGTTGGGTGGACTCACGGGACGCGACCCAGTGCGCCCCACCGAGGAGGACCAGATGGCCATGCTCGAACCCGCCCAGCTGCTCGCGGAGCTCGAACCGACGGTGGAGGAGAATCTCAACCGGCACATGAAGGTCGCGGCTGAGTGGATGCCCCACGAATACGTGCCGTGGTCCCTCGGCAAGGACTTCGCCGAGCTCGGGGGCGAGCCGTGGTCGGTCGACCAGAGCCAGTTGTCGCCGATCGCCCGCACCGCTCTCGAGGTCAACCTCCTCACCGAGGACAACCTGCCGAGCTACCACCGCGAGATCGAGCGCGCCTTCGGGCGTGACAGCGCCTGGGGTGCCTGGGTCAACCGCTGGACCGCGGAGGAGGGTCGGCACGCGTTCTGCATCCGCGACTACCTCCTCGTGACCCGTGGCGTGGACCCCGACGAGCTCGAGCGGGCCCGGATGGAGACGATGGAGACGGGCTACGACTCCGAGGACAAGCCGCTGCTCAACGTCTGTGCCTATGTCTCGTTCCAGGAGCTCGCCACCCG
>JBDSVV010000219.1:0-4371 GCA_039927035.1 Ornithinibacter sp.
GATCGGCGTCCACGGTGAGCCTCCTGCTCGACGTTGGGGTACAACGCCGAGTTTGGGCACCCTCGCCCCGTTACACCACCAACCACACCGGTAACACCCGCAACAGCCGGGAATCACTCATCTAGGCTCGCGGCGTGAAGGTGGTCATACCCGGGGGAACGGGCCAGGTCGGAGGGATCCTGCGACGCGCGTTGGCGGCGCGAGGACACGAGGTGGTGGTGCTGAGCAGGCACCCGGAGGCACTTGAACCGGGGCTGCGGCATCGTGGCTGGGACGGCCGCTCGCTGGGGGACTGGGCGGGCGAGATCGACGGCGCGGAAGCGGTGGTCAACCTGGCCGGGCGCACAGTCAGCTGTCGCTACACCAGCGAGAACCTGAGCCAGATGATGGACTCGCGAGTGGAGTCCACCAGGGTGGTCGGTGAGGCGATCGCACGGGCCGCGCGGCCTCCGCGGGTGTGGTTGCAGATGAGCACCGCGACCATCTACGCCGACCGCCGCGACGCTCCAAACGACGAGGCCACCGGCGTGATCGGCGGGCATGAGCGTGGGGTCCCGACGTACTGGGAGTACAGCGTGCGGATCGCCCGGTGCTGGGAAGCGGCGCAGATGGAGGCCGCGTTGCCGCGCACCCGTCGGGTCGCTCTGCGCTCGGCGATGGTGATGAGCCCGGACCGCGGCGGAGTCTTCGACGTCCTGCTGCGGATGGCCCGGCTCGGACTCGGTGGGCCTGTCGCCGGCGGAGGGCAGTACGTGTCCTGGATCCATGACCGCGACTTCGTGGGTGCTGTGGAGCTGCTGGTCGAGCGCGAGGACCTCGAGGGTCCGGTGAAGCTCGCGGCGCCCGAGCCGCTGCCGCAGCGTGACCTGATGGGTGCGCTGCGCAGATCCTGGGGCCATCGGCCCGGGCTTCCGGCCACGGCGTGGATGGCTGAGATCGGTGCCTGGGTGATGCGCAGCGATACCGAACTGCTGCTCAAGAGTCGCCGCGTCATTCCGTCTCGGCTGCTCGAAGCCGGCTTCGAGTTCGAACACCCACACTGGGCCGAAGCCGCCGAGGACCTCGTGGCACGAGTCCGTTCGCGCCCTCCAGCTGGGCCAGGTGGCTCCACAAGATCGTGATCCGCACGCATTAACCGCGGCAGGACCGGACGTTGACGACACCGCTTAGACAAGTTAACTTGGTGACGTGGATGAGCCGATCATCGCCAGCTCCGCGTACAAGCACGGACTGAGCGAGGAGGAGATCCTCCACGCGTATCGCAACCCCATCCGGGTCTGGGATCTTGGCGAGGGCTTCACCATGATGATCGGTGCCAACGCGGCCGCGATCGTTCTCGAAGTTGGATACGTCGAAGGTCAGAGTGCGGTCGTCATCGTTCACGTGATGGCGGCCCGGGAGAAGTTCTTGAGGTGATCAGTGATGCCACGAAGTGTTGAAGAGATCCTGCAGCACGCCGATGCGCTTGCGGCGCGGTTCGAGAGCTATGAGCCGGACCCCAGCGACGAGCTGGACCCCTCAGCGGTCACCGCGCTGCGCACCGCGGTGCTGGAACGATCCGACGCCGAACGCCACCTCCTCGCGGCGATCCAACATGCACGAGCCGCCCACTTCTCGTGGTCAGCGATTGGAGCCTTGGTCGGCACCAGCGGAGAGGCCGCCCGCCAGCGCTACGCCAACAGGGTCGCCTGAAAAGACACAACATCTCCGCGGCATGTGAGTGCTTCTGGGTGAAGATTGTTTCGGTTTATCCATGCGTTTCGGGGTCGGCGGTGAGGCGTTGCGCCAACCTGACCACGAGGTCATCACGACATTTTGTGGGCGCAGCTCGACGGCTAGAAGGCGTCCTGCCACCGTTGGCGGCGTTGTACTGCCAGACGATTGAACCGTCGGCGGTCCGGTAGTAGGCCGCCCGTCGGTGTCGAGACGGATCTGGGTAGGTGGCGGTGTTGTGGATGAATGCCGGGAGCCCAGGGGGCTGAGCTGTGACGGGCAGGGCCGGCTCCCCGCGTCGGATGCCGGCCCTGTCGTCTCCTGCTTAGGTGTTCACGGGCTGCTGACCGTGCCACCGTTGGTGATGCTCAGTGCGGAGGTCTCCTGGCAGCTGGCCGGGATGTCGCGCTGGGCGGAGTTGGTGCTGGTGTAGCTGACCGACCACGAGTAGTTACCCGAGGTGCTGACAGCGGTGGTGTTGGCCGAGTTGACCGTCTTGGGCGAGGCGCCGCTCACGGCCACGCCGGTGGCCGGGCTTGTGTACAGGGCAGTGCCCATGCGGTTGGCCGTCGGGTAGAGCGTGAAGAACACCTTGCCGAGCAGGTTCCCACCAGCCGATGCGCTGATCGTCGCCGAGTCGTTGGGCACCCAGGTCTGCACCGTCGTCATCGACGAGGGCACGCTGTTGACCTTGACGTCCTCGGCGGTGTCGCCGCAGGCGGCGTTGTGGGTGATGCCGTTGGTGTTCGGCAGGTTTCCGCTGTAGACGGCCACCCAGTGGTAGTTGCCTGCGGTTGCCGGCACGAACTGCGGCGCCGGGCTGTTGTACGCGCCGTTACCGGACACGTCAACGGTGCCCGAGGTGTAGACCAACGGACCACAGCCGGTGTCGGCTGGGCCGAACAGCTTGAAGGTGATCGTGCCACCCGCAGCCGCCCCAGCTGTACCGGTGAGGTTGATGACTGGGTTGGCGGGCTGGGTGGCGGTGCCGCCCAGGGTCGCCGAGTCGGTCACCGCGTTGCCGAGGAACACGTCGGCCCCGGCGGACGTCGACAGTGTCGGGTCGACCGGGTTGACGGTGAAGCACTCGGAGGCCCGCGAGTCCGAGGAGGACGGGATGCCGTTGGCGGAGTCACCGCTGAAGGTGGCCCGCCAGCAGTAGCGACCTGCGGAGGTGACGTACGCCGTCGGTGACGCCACGGTGGCTGGGTAGGACGCACCCGACAGGTTCGTCGAACCGACGCTCGTGCCACCGGTGGTGCACAGTCCGGGGGAGGCGACGTTGCACAACGAGAACGCGACCGAGCCGGACGGGGAAGCTGTGCCACCGGTCAGGCTGACCACGGCAGAGTCCTTCACGGCCACGACACCGGTGCCGATCGACAGGCTGGCAGCCGTGATGTCACCGCCGGCGCCGGTCTTGGGCGTGGTGACGGTGGTCGAGGTGCAGTTGGTGATCGGTGGAGCTGTCCGCAGGATGGTGTCCTTGTAGTCGGCTTGGTCGGAGTTGCCGGTCACGGTGCTCGGGATGGTGTTGGCGAACGACTTGCAGGCGGTGCTGCCTCCGAAGATCGTCGCGGTGAGGTCGACCGCGGCCTCGCCGCGGAACCCGTCGGCGCTGTACTGGGCCTCGGAGACAGCGCTGTTCAGCAGCGTCGCGGCCCCGAGGGTCAGGTTGGGGGCGGTGCCGCTCCAGGTGCGTAGGTACAGGTCGCGGCTGTTGCCCTACTGGTCCCACAAGATGATGAAGTCCCCGGCTCGGCGGTTGGCCCACGGGTTGCAGGCTGCGATGAGCTGGGCATCACTGGCGGTGTCGTAGGCGCAGCCGGCCGGGGCCGGGTCCTGCATGAACTCGTAGGCGATGAAGCCACTGCCGCTGCTGTTGTCGCGCTCCCACGCGAAGTAAAGCCAGTCGTGTTGGGTAGCGGTGTCACGTTCGGTGTCGAGCCAGGCCCGGCGCAGGTCGACCTGCCCATTGGGGTTGGTCAGGCCCAGGGTGGGCAGGGCGTCGTTGTGGATGACGCCGATCTTGGTGGTGCTGGAGTTCAGCGGGCCGAGCTCCTTCACGTTTCCGGACAGGTCGGGCAGCTCGGTCGTGCCGGCGTCGGGGACGACCCCGTCGATGGAGTAGGGACCGGAGGCCGCCAGGGCGCTCGGGGCGGCCAGGACTGCGAACGGGACGAGCAAGGCCGTCGCGAGCGCAGCAATTGCGCCTCGATGAGCCGACCATGGCCTTTTCGCAGGGCCGGCTCCTGGTGTGTGGGTGGTTGACAACGGGTGAGGACTCATGTGCTTCTCCCTGCAGATCCTTCTGTCCTGACCCAGCGGTCGGGACGGCTTGGGGCATCCAGACGTGCGGGGGACGCCCGGCATTGCGCGTCGAGTCGGCGCGACATTCCCTGGCCGGCGAAGACTGCCAAGCGGGATCCGCTGGTCAGGCGTGGTCACCCACAGCCACTGATGGCTGCCCGCCAAACAGGCCCGCGTCCATAGCCCGACATGACTATCTCTTTACCCTTCACTGACCTGAACATGACCTTCGAAAGCGGACACCTGTGCGTTTATCGGCCGCATTGCGAGTAGCCATACCTGGGCGGTGTGCAGCACCGTGGGGACGCCGTGATGGGCAAGTGAGGCATCCGCTCGTGGGCACGTCGG
>JBDSVV010000220.1:0-5162 GCA_039927035.1 Ornithinibacter sp.
CCGCGTCCCAGCCCCCGAGGGCATTGATGTGCTGTGCCGTGATGTTGGCACCGTCCTCGGTGCGCAGGAGGTTCTCCAGCAGCACCTTGAGGCTGTAGGGCAACGTCTCGCTACCCTCGACGGCGGACAGCCGATAGATCTCGTAGGACTGCTCACCGACCTCGAGCGTTCCGCGGGCGTCAAAGCTGTTCGTGCTGGCCACCGTGGCTCCCTTCGCCATTTATCTTGATATCAAGATATCTAACCACATCGGGTTCGTCGCGTCGAGCCTATGCCGTGCCGGGCGGCCCCGCGAGGTCCCGCTCAGGCCACCTGTCGCGTCCGGTGGTGGAGTTGCACGACGAGTGCGCGTCGAGCGCACCCACCCGATCACGGCGGCCTCAGCCTCGCGCGGAACCTGCTGGCACGAAGCGGGCGACGCACTCCACGTGGTGGGTCATCGGGAAGGCATCGAAGGCGCGAAGCCCGTCGAGCACGTAACCGCGGTCGGCGAGGTAGGCCGTGTCACGGGCGAGCGCCGCAGGGTCGCACGCGACGTACGCGATGGTGCGGGGGCGCATCGCGACCATGGACTCAACGACGCCCTTGCCGGCACCCGTGCGTGGAGGGTCGAGGACGACGACATCGGCGGCGAGCGGCACCAGGGCAGAGCGAGCGACCTTTCGGGGCCTGCTCCCCTGCTGCCGGGTGCTCCCCCGCCGAGCCGGTCGCGGCACCCCGAAGGCGTCGTCGACCCTGGCCCGCAGGACGGCCACCGTGCCGTATGCCGCGAGGTTGTGTCGGGCGTGCTCGCTCGCCTCCGCGTCGGCCTCGATCGCGAGGACCTGCCCACCCGGACCGACGGCCTGGGCGAGCGCCGCCGCGAACAGGCCGACACCGGCGTACAGGTCGACGGCACGCTCCCCCGGTTGCACCGCGAGCGCCTCCATGACGGCCCTGACGAAGGTCGGGGCGGCGCCGGGGTGGACCTGCCAAAACCCGCGGGCTCCCACGGTGAAGGATCGGGAGAACGACACGGTCGCGTCGTCGACCCGCCAGGTGGCATCCACCTGCTCGGTGACGACCGGCTCCGTCGTCACGGGGACGGGGACGGCCACGGGGTCACCGACCGAGGGTGCGACCGTGTCGACAGCCTCGCCCCCGGGCCAGGACTTCTCGGTGACCCGGAGCCGGTCGACACCAGGCGCCGCGATGCGGCAGTGGTCGACGTGGACCACCTCGTGCGAGCGGTGGCGGCGCAGCCCGGCCCGCCCCTCGCCGTCCACCGCGAACTCGACCCTGGTGCGCCAGTCGAGGCCCTCCGCGTCACCCGGGAGGGGTTGGACCTCAACGTGCGCCTCGACGTGGGCGAGCCGAGTCAGCTGCTCCTGTACCACCTGCGCCTTGAGCACTCGCTGGTGCCCGAGCGAGATGTGTTGCAGGTCGCACCCACCGCACCGACCCGGACCGGCATACGGACAGGGTGGGGTGACTCGCTGAGGTGAGGCCAGGACGACCTCGATCGCGTCGGCGCGCACGAAGCGGTCACCGGGACCGGACTCGGTGACGAGCGCCCGCACCCGCTCGCCCGGGATCGTGTGCCGCACGAAGAGGACCTGCCCCTGGTGTCGTGCGATGCAGTGGCCGCCGTGGGCGAAGGCGGTCACCTCCACCTCCACCTCGTCGCCGACCGCGAGCGAGGGGCCGTCCATCACCCCTCACCTCGCCGGACGTCGCCGACGACCGGTCCGTCCATGCGGTCCTCGGCACCTTCGGAGGACAGGAGGCGCCAGGGGACCGAGGACACCATGACCCCGTTGGTGAACAGCAGGCGGGTGCGAAGCCGCAGGGCGCTCTGGTTGTGCAGCACCTGCTCCCACCAGTGGCCGACGACGTACTGCGGGATGTAGATGACGACGAGGTCGCGCGGGTTGCCCGAGCGCACGGACTGCACGTAGTCCAGCACCGGCCTCGTGATCTCGCGATAGGGGCTGTCGAGCGCCTTGAGCGGCAACGGGATGTCGCGCCGGTCCCACTCCGCCTGAAGCGCCTTGGTCTCCTCCGGGTCGACGTCGACGGTGACGGCCTCGAGGATCGAGGGCCGGGTCGCCCGCGCATAGGCGAGGGCTCGCAGGGTTGGCTTGTGGATCTTGGACACCAGCACGATCGCGTGCACCCGGGAGGGGAGCATCTGGAGCTTGGTGTCGCCCTCGCTCACCGACAGCTCGTCGCGCACCAGGTCGTAGTGCTTGCGGATCGCGAGCATGAGGAAGAACAGGCCTGCCATGGCAGCGAGCGCATATCCGGCGCCGTGGATGAACTTCGTCACGAGCACGACGGCCAGGACGGTGCCCGACATCGTGGCGCCGACACCGTTGATGACCCGGCTGCGCAGCATCCGGCCGCGTTCGGCTCCGTCCTGTTCCAGTCGCAGGTGTCGGTTCCAGTGCTTCACCATGCCGATCTGGGAGAGCGTGAAGGAGATGAACACGCCGACGATGTAGAGCTGGATCAGGCTGGTCACCTTCGCGTCGTAGATCACGACGAGGAGAGCCGCTGCACCGGCCAGGATGAGGATGCCGTTGGAGAACGCCAGGCGGTCACCGCGGGTGTGCAGCTGGCGGGGCAGGAAGCCGTCGCGCGCGAGAATCGAGCCGAGAACGGGGAAGCCGTTGAACGCCGTGTTGGCGGCGAGCACGAGGATCAACCCTGTGACGATGGAGACCAGCACGACACCTGGGTGGAAGCCCGAGAACACGGCCTTGGAGACCTGCCCCATGATCGTGTCCTGCTCGTAGGTCTCCGGCACGAACACCCCGTTCCTGGCCAGCTGCAGGTGTGGTTCCTCCGCGAACTTCACCCCGGTCAACCGGGCCAGCGAGATCATCGACATGAGCATCGTCACCGAGATGACGCCCATGAGGAGCAGCGTCGTGGCGGCGTTGTGGCCCTTGGGCTTGCGGAACGCCGGCACCCCGTTGCTGATCGCCTCGACCCCGGTGAGCGCGGCACAGCCCGAGGAGAAGGCCCGCAGGAAGAGGAAGGCCAGAGCCAGGCCCGTCACCGCCCGGTAGTCATCCAGGGGAACCAGCTCGAGCCCGGCGCTCTCGGCCTGCGGCAGCGTCCCGGTGACCTGGCGGTAGAAGCCGATCAGGGCCATACCCATGACCGTGGCCATGAAGAGGTAGGTGGGCACGGCGAAGGCCGCACCTGACTCGCGCACGCCCCGCAGGTTCATCGCGGTGAGCAGCACGATGATCGCCACCGCCCAGACCGCCTCGTGGCCACGCATGAAGTCGAAGGCCGAGGCGGCGTTCTGCACCCCCGCCGAGACCGACACCGCGACCGTGAGCACGTAGTCCACGAGGAGTGCGCTGGCGACCCCGAGCCCGGCCTTGGGCCCGATGTTGACGCTGGCCACCTCGTAGTCGCCGCCGCCCGAGGGATACGCGCGCACGTTCTGGCGGTAGCTCATGATGACGATCGACATCACCGCCACGACGACGAGGGCGATCTTCCACGACTGGGTCAGCGCCAGGGCGCCGCCGGCGAATCCGAGGGTCAGGAAGATCTCGTCCGGCGCGTAGGCGACCGAGGAGAGGGCGTCACTGGCGAAGACGGGCAGCGCGAGCTTCTTGGGGAGCAACGTCTCGCCGAGGCGGTCGCTACGCATGGCGCGACCGACGAGCACGCGCTTGACCACACGTCCGGGGGATGACACGACAGACACTGTATGCCGGTGCCGCGTGCCAGATGAACGCGTAGCGGATGGTGCGGTCGAGCCTGACGAACGTCGGTGTAGCGTCGGCTGCGTGCACTTCGTCATCATGGGTTGCGGTCGGGTGGGCGCCGCCCTCGCGCGCGCCATCGAGCGTGCCGGCCACGCCGTCGCCGTCATCGACCAGGACGAGTCGGCGTTCCGCCGACTCGGGACCACCTTCGACGGGCGGACCGTCACCGGAGTCGGGTTCGACCGCGACACCCTCAGGGCCGCCGGCATCGAGGAGGCCTATGCCTTCGCGGCCGTGTCCAGCGGCGACAACTCCAACATCCTCGCTGCCCGCGTGGCGCGCGAGAAGTTCGGTGTCGAGCACGTCGTCGCCCGCATCTACGACCCGGGCCGCGCCGAGATCTACGAACGCCTCGGCATCCCCACGGTCGCGACGGTGAAGTGGACCAGCGACCAGATGCTTCGCCGCCTGCTCCCCCAAGGACATGTGCCGGAGTTCACCGACCCCTCCGGCAAGGTGGTCATCGCCGAGATGCCGGTGTCGCAACGGTGGATCGGACGCCGGATCTCCGAGATCGAGGCCTCGACACAGGGTCGGCTGGCTTACCTCACCCGGCTCGGCGAGGCGCTTCTGCCCGGGCACGACACGGTCTACCAGGACGGCGACCTGCTCCACCTGGCGCTGCGCACGCCGGACCTCGCCGCGGCGGAACGGGTCCTGGACTCCGCACCCCCCATCCACTGACGTTCGAGAGGTCACTTCCCATGCGCGTCGTCATCGCCGGTGCCGGCAGCGTCGGACGATCCATCGCCCGAGAGCTGATCCGCAACGGTCACCACGTGCTGCTCGTCGACCGTGACGCGGATGCCGAGCGGGTCGCCAAGGTGCCCGATGCCAGCTGGCTGCAGGCCGACGCCTGCGAGATCGAGGCCCTGAGCGAGGCGGGTCTGGCCGACTGCGACGTCGTCGTCGCGGCGACCGGCGACGACAAGGTGAACCTCGTCCTCTCGCTGCTGGCCAAGACCGAGTTCGGTGTCCCGCGGACCGTCGCGCGGGTGAACAACCCCAAGAACGAATGGATGTTCGACGAGGCCTGGGGGGTCGACGTGGCCGTCTCCACCCCGCGCCTGATGACCGCGCTGGTCGAGGAGGCCGTCAGCGTCGGCGACCTCGTGCGGATCTTCGAGTTCCAGCAGGGCAAGGCGATGATGGTCGAGATGACCCTGCCCATCGGCAGCCCCTACGCGGGGTCCCGGGTCGGTGACGTGCCGCTGCCCGGCGACACGGTGCTCACCGCCATCATCCGCGAGGGACACCCCATCGCGCCGAGCAGGGACGACGCCCTCGAGCCCCTCGACGAGCTGCTGTTCATCACCACCCCGGAGGCCGAGGCGGAGCTCGAGTCGATCCTCAGCCCGGGCGAGCGGCACGCCCGCGAGAGCGACGAGGACC
>JBDSVV010000221.1:0-13018 GCA_039927035.1 Ornithinibacter sp.
CGGGCTGAGCAGCTGGACCATCTCCGGGCCGCCGTCCTGGACGGGGCGTTCGGGGGCCTCGGTGTGACTGACGTGGTGGGTCACGCCGAACGCCATCTCGAGGGGGGCGACCTCGTTGTCGCTCACAGGGCACTCCTTCTCCGGCTTCCGCTCGTGACGGGAGCCGCGTCGGGGCCGACCACGAGAGCGCGGGGTGGCGCTCGCCCGGTCGGCTGATTCGTCGTGACCGCGGTGCTGGGTGTGCGGTGGGTCACTGCCGGTAGGGCCCACCGTACCGGCCGCTCGGGCCCGACGCCGACGTCACGCGCGCCGAGACGGACTGGGCGCTTGGCGTTCCCGATGGTGACGATGGTCACGATGGTGCAGGTGATCCTCGACCTCGCAGGCGCAGGAGCTGCCGATGGGCTATGGGCACCTGTATCCGGCCCCCGCCGGGTCACCCGGCCGACGTGAGCGCCTGCTGGCGGCGGCGCAGGGCGGTGACCGCGGTGGCACCCAGCACGAGGACGACCAGCACGGCATACCCCAGGACGTAGTTGCGATCGAGCAGCGTCGGGTTGTCGGGCCTCGCCCCCGGCTTGCCGAGCACCGGCACCGCGATGAGGGTGAGGGGGCCGAGCACCACGAGCGCCCAGACCAGCGGCACCCGCAGCCAGGGAGCCGCCCGCCGGGCCGCCAGCACGCCGAGCACCACCACGACGGGCGCGATGATGCCGTCGTGCACGACCAGACCGCCGACCACCCAGACGAGCGCGGCGACGACCTGCTCCAGGCCGAGGCCGATGAGGCGGAACAGACCGTATGCCGCGCCGGCCACTCCCAACGCGATGAGGACTCCCCGCGTGACGGCTTCCGTGCTCACTCCGCCACCTCGATCTCGTTGACCCACTTCGTCTGCGTCACACCGGGTCTCGCAGGAGCGATGAGGCGCGCGGGATACCCGTGATCGGGGGCGAGGGGCTCGCCGGAGAGCGTGAGGGCGAGCAGGCTGTCGGGGTGACGCGCGAAGTTCGCGGGGAGGCGGCTCTCACGGTAGGCCCCTCTCGGCTGCATCGACCGAACGACGACGACGGAGCCTTCGCTGCCTCCGGCCAGCCGCACGATGTCGCGGATCGGGATGCCGGACCAGGTGCCCGTGGCGCTCCACCCCTCGACGCAGGCGATCGGCAGCACCGCCTCGTGCTGGGGCATGGCGCGGAGGTCGTCGAGGGAGAGTTCCGTGGTGCCGCCCGGCCCGATGACCTTGAGCCGCCAGGCGGGATCGTCGAGAAGGTCGGCCACGAGCGCCCCAACAGCGCTTCGGTTGACCGGAACCCCTTGTGGCCCATCCCCCGAGCGCACCGCCAGCACACCGAGGCGACGCAGCCCGGGGATCTCGTTCGACGTCGCGACGACGACCGCGATCGCAGCCGACACCCAGGTCGCGTGGAGCAGGGTCCGCCGTGAGGGCGACTCGCTGGCGGCCTGGTCGCTCTCGTCGCCGACACCCTCGGGCATCGGGTCATCGACCGGCCCGGTGATCGCTGCCCGGATGATCGGGAGCTTCACGCCGATGTGGATCACGAGCGCACCGATCGTGATCCACGCGACGGCGTAGTGCGTCCTGATGAAGTCGAAGGACCACGGATACCACTGGGCAGAGTTGGCCAGACCGGTGACGAGCTGGAAGATTGCGCCACCGAGCAGCAGCGCGATCGACACCCGCTCGAGCACGTGCAGCACGAGCGTGCGCGGCGCCCTCGGAGGTCGGATGAAGAACCGGGGGAAGACCGACCAGAGCTTGACGAGCAGCAGGGGGATGGCCGCCGTGCCGGAGGCGACGTGCAGGCCCTGGGTCAGCTGGTAGAGCCGCGCCGGGGATGCCGGGAGGGGGACTGGGGGTGTCGCGAGCTGGGACGCGTGGCTGTAGAGGCCCGTGACGAAGCAGATGGCGAAGGCGACCCCGAGCCAGGTGCCCACCCGGGCCGTCGTGCGCGGGCCGCGCAGGCCGCTGTCGAAGGACTCCGGGGAGGGGACGAGCTCGTCGATCCTGGCGGCGAGCCCGGTGAGCGACCGCTCGCTCACGGCGGCGATTCCTCGAGGTCACCCGCCAGAGGACGGACTCCCTCACCGCGTGCAGGGGCTCCGTCAGCCGCACCGGTGAGGCGGCGCCACTCCCGCGCGAAAGCCGTGTGCGGGAACTCGTCGGCGACGATCACGGCATCCTCGGCCTCGTCGACGTCGCGCAGCACCGGTGCTGCGACCGGTGGGGAGCCCGCAGCCGTGAGCGCCGCCGCGGTGAGGCGACCGGTGTCGGGTCGACTCATCGGCACGCCCGTCAGCACACCCGCCTGCGCGGCGTGCGTCGTCACGAGCACCCACCACCCGCCGTCGACCGCCGGGCCGAGCACCGGCCGCCCACGGGTGTGCGCGAGCTCGCCGAGCTCGCGGAGCAGACCCGCACTCACGTGCGGGGTGTCCATGCCGATCTGCACGACCGGGCCACCCGAGAGACGGTGCGCCTGGCGGTGGCCGTCGAAGAGCCGCTCGCCGAACGACTCCCCTCCCTGCTGCACGACGAGCCACCCCGCGACCTCACGTCGGATCTCATCGGCGCGTGCGGCCAGGGCGAGGTCACCGGTGAGTGCGAGCACTCGCCTGTCCTGCGGGTAAGCCGCGGCCGCTGCGGTCAGCGTGTCGAGCAGGGCCGCGGCGGCCAGCTCGGCCGCCCCCAGGTCGCCCACCACCGGGGCGAGCCGGGTCTTGACCCAGCCCGGCACGGGCGCCTTGGCCATGACGAGCACGCTGCCCCTCACGGGAGCACCCTGGCGAAGTCGCGGGCCGCACGCACGGTGCCCTTGACCGACCCGGACACCTTCGAGCGGGTGCCCTCGGCGCGCGGGTGGTAGGTGATGTCGTGCTCGGTCAGCATCCAGCCGGCCTGCTGCGCCCTGGAGAGCAGCTCGACCGGGTAGCCGAACCGACGGTCCTGCACCCCGAGCGCGAGGAGGTCCTCTCGGCGGCAGACCCGCACCGGCGCGATGTCGTGCACCTCGAGTCCGGTGCGGTGGCGAAGCCAGGCCAGCACCAGCGCGTTGCCTGCGCGCGCGTGCCATGGCCAAATGCCCCGCGTGGCCGGTCGGCGCCGGCCGCAGGCCATCGTCGCAGTACCGGAGCGCACCTCTTCCAGCAGCGGGAGGAGCTCACGAGGGTCCATCGACCCGTCCCCGTCGAGCACCGCGACGAACTGAGCGGTCGCCGCCTCAATCCCGGAGTGGACCGCCGCGCCGTATCCGGGGCGGGCCTCGTGCACGACGCGCGCACCGAGCGAGGCGGCGACCTCGGCGGTGCCGTCGGTCGAGCCGTTGTCCACGACGATGACACGGATGCCGTCGGGCACCAGGGCCATCACGCCCGGGAGCGCTGCCGCCTCGTCCCGGCACGGGATCACGAGGTCGCAGTCGAGGTCCACGCGCTGACCCTAGGCGCGTTTGGCGCCCGGCGCACGGTCGGGTGCGGTTACCAGTTTGTGACGGTGTGCTGTCGGGGCACCGGCGGTGCGCCGACACTGCGGGTCTGCACGGCATCCTTGGGGCATGACGACCACCACGGGCGAGACGGCAACGCTGAGGTCCCCGGGCACCGACGCCGGGGCGGGTCGGCGCGCGCTCATCGGCCTCGCCGCCGGAGCGTTCGTCGTCGCCGCGGGGATGCTCGTGCCCGTCCTGAGCGGCGTGGACGTCAAGGCCGGCGGCGCCGCACCCTTGCTCGGGGACTGGATGGTGAGGTTCTGGTGGACCAGCCCGGTCGCGGTCCTGGTTGCGGTCCTCACGGGCTGGGCTGGCCTTCCTGCCTACCTCGACCGGCTCCCGTGGCGGCGGCTGCTGATGCTCTCGTGGGTCGCCTCCGTGGTGTGGATGGTGTCCCTCGCCCTGGTCGACGGGCCTGTCGGGATGGGCAAGATCCTGAACCACGGCACCGAATACCTCGAGAGCGCCCGAATGATCGACGACGTCGGGGAGATGCTGCGCACCTACGTCTCGCGCATCCCGCTGGACGCCCCCGGCCACTGGGCGGTGCACCTCGCGGGCCACCCGCCCGGCGCGGTGCTGATGTTCATCGGGCTCGACCGCATCGGGCTGGGCGCGTGGCAGGTGGTCGGCGTGATCATCGTCGCGATCGGCGCCACGGTTCCCGCAGCGGTGGCGCTCACCCTCGACCGCCTCGGGGCCCGCGACCGGGCCCGGGCCGCACTGCCCTTCCTCGTCATCGGCCCCGCAGCACTGTTGATGGCGGTGTCGGCGGATGCCGTGTTCACGGCGATCGGGGCATGGGGAGCCGCGTCGCTCGCGGGTGCCTGCGCCGCCCGTCGACCGGTGGTGCGGTGGGGGCTGGCGGTGCTGTCCGGGCTGCTCTTCGGCTGGTGCGTCATGGTGTCCTACGGGCTGCTGCTGATCGGCGCCCTAGCGCTCGCGGTGCTCGTGGCATCGCGCGGATCGGCGCGGGAGCGTGCAGCGATCTGCGCGGTCGCCGTGGTCGCGGCGCTGGCCGTGGTGCTGGCGTTCGCGGCATTCGGGTTCGCGTGGTGGGAGGCTTTTCCGATTCTGAGGGAACGCTATTCGGCGGGCATCGCCCAGCTGCGGCCGGGGTGGTACTGGGTGTTCGGAAACATCGGCGCGCTCGTGCTCATCGCGGGGCCGATGCTCCCCGCCGCGCTCGCCGCCGGATGGCCGAGACTGCGAGACGTGCGCGGCTGGGCGGTCGACCCCGTCCCCTCGCTCGTCGTCGCCGGGGTGGTGATGGTCGGGGTCGCCAACTTCTCGCTGATGAGCAAGGCCGAGGTGGAGCGGATCTGGTTGCCGTTCATGCCGTGGCTGCTGTTGTCGGTGCTCTGGCTGCCACCGCGCTGGCAACGGTGGGCGCTGCTGGCGCAGGCCGTGACGGCACTCCTCATCGAGCACTTCATCCGTCTGGTCTGGTAACGCGAGGAGGCTGCTGCGCCCGGTCAGGCACGCAGCGGCTCGGTGGCGAACCTGCCCAGCCCCTCCTCCGGCCCGATCCGCGCCGTGAAGCCGAGCTCGGCGCGGGCCCGCGCGGGCGAGGCCACGACGTGCCGCACGTCGCCGATGCGGCACTGTCCCGTGACCCTCGGCTCGAGCCCGCCGCTCGAGCCGGCCGCGACCGCCCGCGCCACGTCGGCGATGCCGATCGGCTCTCCCGAGCAGACGTTGTATGCCGCGTGCGAGCCGTCTGGTCGGTCCGCGACGGCGAACGCGGCAGCCACGTTGGCCCGGGCCACGTCGTGCACGTGCACGAAGTCGCGCATCTGGGTGCCGTCCTCGTAGACGACGGGGGCCTCACCTCGCTCGAGGGAGGAGCGGAACATCGCCGCGACCCCGGAGTAGGGGGTGTCGCGCGGCATGCCCGGCCCGTAGACGTTGTGGTAGCGCAGCGAGATGGCCGCACCGGGTGCCTGACGGGCCCAGGCGCTGGCGTAGTGCTCCTGCGCGACCTTGCTCGCCGCGTAGGAGCTTCGTGGGTCGAGCAGGGCCGACTCGTCGACGAGGGCCCAGTCCAGTGGCCCGCCGCACACCGGGCACGGCGTGTCGAAGTCGCCGGACTCCAACGCCTCTGCCGTGCGGGCGCCGGGGGCCTGGTCGCCGTGGTCGGGGCAGGTGTAGCGGCCCTCCCCGTAGACGACCATCGACGACGCCTGAACGAGGTTGCGCACGCCCCGACCGTGCATGGCTGCGAGGACGGAGGCGGTGCCGAGATCGTTGTGACCGGCATACAGGGGCAGGTCCGCCGCGGTCACCCCGGCCCCGACCATGGCAGCGAGGTGGATGACGACGTCGACGCCGTCCAGGAGGTGGCTCCACTCCTGCGCCAGGCGGGTGTCCAGGACGTGGATGCCGTCCGGCGGGTCGTCCCGGGTGGCGGCTCCGTGCGCCTCGGGGAGCAGGAGGTCGACGGCGACGACGTCCACGCCCTGAACGGACAGCTCGGAGGCGGTGGCAGTGCCGATGAAGCCGGCTGCGCCGGTGAGGAGGACTCGCACTCGCTCAGTCTGCCCCGAGCCGGCGTCGCAGTCCCCCCGAAGAGCCCGGATGGGCACCCAACCTTCGGCAAGCCCCGTCGTGGGCCACCACCCGGCCTCAGCCGGCGTGGCCGCCGAGGAGCTGGACGAGACCGTCGGCCTCCTCGGTGCAGGCGCGACACCCGCGCAGGTGAGTCTCCATTGCCTGGTTCTCGTGCGCCGGGTCGTGCACGAGCGCCTCGACATAGCTGTCCACCTGCTCGAAGCAGCCGTCACACGAGAGATACGGGGTGGTGTCGAGCAGGAGGGCGTCGATCGCCGGCAGGTTCAGTGGCGGGCCGGGAGTGGGGGCCGTGCTGCTCATGGTGTTCCTGCCGAGGTCGGGCTGAGGTGGCCCGTCGTGACGAGCTCGGCACGGAGCCGGACCCGCACGTCGTGGACCGTCTTGTAGAGGGCGCCGCGTGAGGAGCCGAGCCGGTCGGCCAGCACGTCGATCGGCACACCGTCGATGAGCAGGGCGATCGCGACGCGACGCTGGTGCGGCGTGAGCGTCGTGCGCATCGCCCGCACGAGCGCGGAGCCGAGGTCGTGGGCTTCAGCGGCCTTGTCGGGTGCAGAGTTCGTCGGAGCCTCGAGGTCGAGGTCGCGAAGCTCCACCTCGCGGTGCTGCCACTGGATGCGACGCACCTCGGTGGCCCTATGGAGGATCGCGAACTTGAACGCCCACGTGCTGAACCGGCTGCGCCCCTCGAAGGTGTGCAGCTTGCCCAGCAGCGCGGTCATGGCCTCGTCCGCGGCCTGGTTGGCCAGGTCGTCGACCGCGTGCGGCGAGGGGTCCGGCAGCGCGCTGCGCATGCGCCACACCTGGTGGGCCGCAGCGCGCACCATCAGGGCGTGCAACCGGCGCATGGCGTCGTCCTGCGCCGGTCCCGGGGTGGCCAGCGCAGCGACCCAGTCCTCGGGTTCGACCTCGCCACCGTGGGGGTTGCATTCGTCATCGCGCCGATCGTCTTCGGCCTCGACAAGTTCACCAACTGGCTGGTGCAGTGGGACCAGTACCTCGCGCCGGTGCTCTCGGACCCGCTGCCCATCAGTCCCCACCAGGCCATGTATGCCGTCGGCGTCATCGAGGTGGCCGCCGGTGTGCTGATGGCACTGCACGCCCGACTCGGGGCCGTGGTGGTGGTGGCCTGGCTCGCCGGAATCATCCTCAACCTCATGCTCATCCCGGGGTTCTACGACGTGACGTTGCGTGACTTCGGTCTGCTGCTGGCAGCCGTCGCACTGCAGCGGCTGGCAACGCGCTACGACCCGCGGCCGCTCGCCTGGCCCCTGCACCGGGGTTGAGCCATGAGCACCGTGTTCGTGCTCACCGGTGGCGGGAGCCTCGGCGTCGTGCAGGTCGGCATGCTCGCCGCACTCCACGACCACGGCATCGCACCGGATTTGCTGGTGGGCACGTCGGCGGGTGCCCTCAACGCGGCATACCTCGCCGACCCCGGCCCGACCTCGGAGCGGATCGACACCCTCAGTGCCTTGTGGCAGCAGGTGCGTCGCCGCGACGTCTTCGCGGTGCACCCCGGCCGTTGGCTGGCGGCAGCGGCCGGCACCGCACCCTCGCTGTTCTCCGACACCCGCATGCGAGCGCTCGTCGAGCGACACCTCGCGTTCGACCTGCTCGAGGACGCGCGCATCCCGGTGCACGTGGTGGCCACCGACCTCGCGACCGGGCTGGGCGTGGCCCTGGCCGAGGGACCGGTGGTCACGGCGGTGCTCGCCAGCGCCGCCGTGCCGGGCCTGCCGCCCCCGGTGCGGCGCGGCGGGCAGACCCTCGTCGACGGGGGCGTCGGTGAGTTCGACGCCGTACAGCACGCCGAGGACTGGGGCGCCGACGACATCTTCCTGCTCCCGGCCGGCTACCCCTGCGCCGGCTCCGCCCCGAGCACTGCGCTGGGCGCGACGCTGAGCGCCCTGAGCCTGCTCCTGCACCAACAGCTGCTCGCGCAGGTGCGGGAGCACCACGGTCGTGCTCGGCAGCACGTGATGCCCCCGTTGTGTCCGCTGTCGGTGTCGCCTGCCGACTTCTCCCGCGCTGCAGACCTGATCGAGCGCAGCCACCAGGTCAGCAACCGGTGGCTGGCCGGGCGCAGGACAGGACCGACCCGGCATCCGTGCTCGCCCTGCACCGACACGCCCAGCCGCACCCAGCGATCGGCACCGCGGGTGCCCGCGCCGGTGCCCGATGACCGGTCGAGGATGCCGGTGCCGGGGTGGCGGCACCCTGCCAACGCCTGCCCCCTCGACGTCCCGGAGCACCCTGCCGGACACCCCAGGGCTTCCCGTCCGGTGGCTCAGGTGGTCGGGGCGTCCTCGACCTGCTCCAGGGTGATCCAGAACTCCTCGTTCGTGCCCCAGTGCAGCGACAGGTAGGGCCCTGACAGCTCCAGGCGGGGGCTGTTCGTCACCATGTCCACCACCCAGGCCTCCTGCTCCGCCAAGGGCGAGGGGCAGGCTTTGCGGGTGGTCGCCAGCTCCTCGAGCACCAAGCGGCTGTCGACCACGGACGCCCTGGCCCTCCCGGTGTTGCACCCGGTCCGGACGAGAACGAACCCGTCGGAGAACGTCAGACTCACCTCGCCGACCACGGGGGCGGGCGCGCCCACGTCGTTGGCGGCCACCCAACGGCCACTGAGGTCGCCCAGGCTCCCCACGGGGATCGACCCGTTGGCGTTGTCCCGTGCCCCGCCGGTGCCGGTGAGGAGCCCCGCCACGGCGAGGGACGCGACGGCCACGGCAACCACCGCGACGGTCATCGGTCGGCTCATCATCTGGCGTTCCCCCGCTCGGTGTCGGCGCCGCTGCCGGACCGGGACATCGCATCGCCGGTCCCCGTGTCCACCTGGCCCTCCTCGTTGGCCTCCACCCACGCATCGACCTCGGTCCAGTGCTCGTCGAGCCAGTCCGCGAACTCCTCGGGGTCCAGCGGAACCGTGTCGGCGGCATACGTCCAGGTCTTGACGAGGAACGGCCTGTCCGTGAAGGGCAGCGCGTCCCAGATCAGCCGGGGCGTCGACAGCCCCCCGAAGCCCGCGTGTGCCACGACCATGAGATCCGCGCCAGGTCGGGCCGAGCGCGCAGCCCAGGCCCCACGTGTCTTGGGCGGCAGCACGTTTCGCAGCTCCTCGGCCCTGCGTGCCCGCTCGGTCTCACCTCGGTGGCGGAGGCGGTCGATGATCTGGGCCCGGCGCGAGGGAGTCCAGTTCTGGCCCTCCGGGAAGATCAGGAAGACGTCCGCCCTGCTCATCGACGAGGCCATGGCGGACACCCCGGCCAGCCGGTCCTCACCGGCGCCGGAGCCCGACGGCACGAAGAAGGAGTCCAGTCGGGTCAGGATCGTGTCGACCCCCGGGTCCCAGCGCAGCGCCTCAGCGAGGACGATCCGCGGGAGACGCCCCGCCGTGCGCGAGAGGAGCCACGCGATCGCGAGCGAGTCGGCTGGCCCCGCGTGCCGGGCGAGGGCGATCAGGGGCTCGCTGTCGGACCCGAAGTGCATCCGGTCGGTCAGCCGCACCTCCAGCCCGACCCACCGCCGCGAGTAGTACATCAGCGAGTCCAGCGCCTGGGAGAGCAGCCGCTCGTGGTCCTCGCGCCACCTCGGCGACGACCCGTCAGGGCTCCGAGCCCACAGCGTCCAGCACGTCATGAGCATGCGGATGTCGACCCACATGAGGATGATCGAGAGGCACGCCACCCGGAACAGGCGGGCCCGTCGGTCGAGGAGGACCATGAACGCGCCCAGGATGACCGCCGGAGCCAGGAGCAGGGTGACCCCGACTCCGATGACCGGCCAGATCACGTGGAGGACGCGCCGCACCGGCAGTGGCGGAGGGGGGATGCTGCGGGCGCCCATGAACGCCAGCGTATGCCGCCGCAGGACGGTAGGTTGGCCAGACCCGCGAAGCCCCGATCACGCGGCAGTGAGGACCACTCCCACCATGTCGATCCCAGACCCCGTGTGGGCCGCGTCGTACGGCCCCGGGGTGCCGCTCCACATCGAGCCCGGCGACACCACCCTCATCGACCAGCTCGACACCACGCTCTCCTCGTGGCCCGACCGGCAGGCGCTGGAGTTCCTCGGCGCGAAGACGACCTGGGCCGAGCTCGGCGACAAGGTGAGCCGGGTGGCCGAGGGGTTGCGCCGCCTCGGTGTCGGCGCCGGCGACAGCGTGGCCCTGGTGATGCCCACCTGCCCGCAGAACGTCATCGCGTTCTTCGCGGTGCTGCGCCTGGGCGCCACGGTCGTCGAGCACAACCCCCTCTACACCGCGGGTGAGCTGCGCCTGCCCTTCATCGACCACAGGGCCCGGGTCGCCATCGTCTGGGACAAGGTCGCCCCGGTGGTCGAAGGGCTGCGGGCCGCCTCCGACCTCGAGCACGTCGTGGCGATCGACCTCACCAACGAGCTGCCGTGGCGCACGCGCCTCGCCCTACGACTCCCGGTCGCGAGGGCAAGGGCAGCGCGCCAGCAGCTCACCGCTCCCGCACCGGGCGCCCTCCAGTGGCACGACCTCGTCACCGCTCCTCCACTGGATCCTGGGCACCCGCGACCGGATGCCGAGGACGTGGCCCTCCTGCTCTACACCTCGGGCACGACGGGCGTTCCCAAGGGCGTGCCCCTGCGCCACCGCAACCTCGTCGCCAATGTCGAGCAGGGCCGGGCCTGGGTGCCAGGTCTGCAGGAGGGCCAGGAGACGTTCCTCATCGCGCTGCCGCTCTTCCACGCCTACGGGGTGACGGTCGGGATGCTGCTCGGTTCGAGCCTGGGCGCCACCCTGGTGCTGCTGCCCAGGCCCGAGGTCGGTCTGCTCATGGATGCCATCGAGCGGCAGGTCCCCTCGTTCGTGCCGGCCGTGCCACCCCTCTACGAGCGGATCGTCACCGAGGCCGAGCGGCGTGGGGTCTCGATCCACGGCATCCGTTATGCCCTGTCAGGCGCGATGCCGCTGCCTGCTGCGCTCGTCGAGCGATGGGAGGCTGCGACCGGGGGGCTGCTCGTCGAGGGCTACGGGCTCACCGAGACCTCACCCGTCGTCGTGGGCAACCCGATGACCCGTGACCGCCGGCCCAGGTCGATCGGGGTGCCGTTCCCCGATGTCGACGTGCGGGTGGCCGACCCCGAGGACCTCGACCGGGAGGTGCCCCTCGGTGAGCGCGGTGAGCTGCTCGTGCGCGGGCCGCAGGTGTTCGACGGCTACCGCGGGATGCCGCAGGAGACTGCGGCCGCGTTCCACGACGGGTGGTTCCGCACCGGCGACATCGTGACGATGGACGAGCAGGGGTTCATCACGATCGTCGACCGCATCAAGGAGATGATCATCACCGGCGGGTTCAACGTCTACCCCTCCGAGGTCGAGGCCGTGCTGCGCCAGCACGACGCGGTGCTCGACGTGGCGGTCGTGGGTCTGCCGCACGTGAGCGGCAGCGAGGAGGTCGTCGCGGCCATCGTGCTGGCGGAGGGCGTCGTGGAGCTGCCCGATGGCCTGAAGGCACACGCGCTGGCCTCGCTGACGGCCTACAAGGTGCCGCGCCGGTTCGTCGTCGTCGAGATCCTGCCCGTCAACGCGATGGGCAAGGTCGTGCGCCGCGAGGTGGCTACCGCGCTGAGAGGTCAGTGAGGTAGGCCGCCGCGGCGACCCGCGCCTGCTCCATCCGCTCCTGCATCCGGGCCTTGCGGGCGTGCCCGATCGAGATGTTCGGGCTCTGGCTCGCCCCGCTCGGCAGCACGTGCATCTCGACGTGGTCGGGCACCGACTCCATCTCGTGGACGAAGCGGTGCCGTCGGGCGATCTCGAACGCGACCGTGGCGACCTCCCACGGCTTCGACGGCGGTTTGAGCGGTTGCTCCACCCGGCCGACCTGGAGCACGAAGATCCTGGTGGCCCCCAGGGCCAGGGCCCGTCCGACGGGGATGGAGTGCACCAGCCCGCCGTCGAGGTAGTGGTGCTCACCGATGCGCACCGGCGGGAAGAGGCCGGGCACCGAGCACGACGCGACGACCGGGTCGGTGAGGTCACCCTGGGTGAACCAGCGCCCGCTCGCGTCCTCGATGCACGCGGCGACGCACTGGAACTGCACCTCGAGCGCCTCGAAACGGCTCACGGGAAGGTAGCGCTCGATGATGTGGCGCAGCGGGGCGTTGGACAGCAGGTGGGTGCGGTACCTCGCGATCCGGGCGGCCTGACGCATCGGGTTGTCGAGGAACACACCCTCACGGACCACCGCCTCCCACACTGCGGCCAGCCGCTCAGCGCCCTCGGGCCCGGGGTCGGCGGCGATGAACGCCCCGTTGAGGGCGCCGATGCTCGTGCCGAGCACCAGGTCGGGGCGAATCCCGCTCTCGGCCAGCGCCCGAACCATGCCCACCTCGCTGGAGCCGAGCACACCACCGCCACCCAGGACGTACGCGGTGAGCGGGGCGTGCGGCATACCCCAATGTATGCCGGGTGTCACCGTCGACCACCTCCTCGCGAACGTGGGTGATGATCCCCGCGTGGGCGGCGATCTTGACCCACCTTCGCCGCTCACGGCGTGACGCGCAGGATGCCGTGGGCCCCCTTCTCGGCCTTGGCCATGACGTGGTCGACGAACGGGTAGTGCCCCGGCTCGGGCAGCGAGAGCTCGACGAAGCCACCCTGGGCCGTCGCCAGACCCAGCACCTGGCTGCCAGCGTCGCCCTCGACCGAGCCTGCTGGACCGGGCCGCAGCAGGTAGGCGCCCTCGCTCCAGACGGTGTCGAACTGACCACCGACCACGTGGAAGCTCGTGCCCCGGTTCGGGCCGGCTGCCAGCACCCAGAAGCGCACCCGTTCCCCGACCCGCGCGGTGAGCGGCCTCGCGTCGTACTGGTTGGCGACCCCGTTGAAGACGACCGCGTCCGGGGTGTCTGCGGCGGCGGAGGCCGCGTCGACCTCGCGCACCGGATCGACGCCGTCGCCGTCGACG